>PUNN01000307.1 GCA_003552605.1 Phycisphaeraceae bacterium | reverse complement strand
GTTCGAGGCGGCGTTGCAGCTTGCTGTAGTCAGGGAGGTAACCATCACCATCCCACGAGTCATACCAGCCGGGCTCGGCGGTCACTTCGCGAAGTTCCCGCCGCGCTTCGCTCACCAGGCGGCTCGCATCGCCTTGCTCCAGCATGATTCGCTCACGGAATTCCTGCTGAAGCTCGGGGAACCGGTCGATCAACGACATCAACAGTTCAACCAATTCCTCGTGACTGCGGCCGGCAATGTCCATCCGCACTTTTTCATCCCATGCCCGGCCCGAACCAGCCCGCCGGCGGGCGGGACGGCGTGGAGCCGGTTGCGCCCGGTCCATATCCGCATATTCAGCCTCGATATCCAGGTTGTCTTCATCCGCCTCATCCCCCATCAGCACACCCCACCGCGGATCATGTGGATCGGCATCGGGCACTTCGGCCTGCTTCGCGAGCGCCTGGAGGTACTGCGCCACGACCGCCACGGCGTGCTTGCAGCCATCGAAACCCACCGGGCACGAGCACCGCGACTGCAACTTGCTTGCCCCCGCCAACCAGACGATGGTGGTGTAGCGCCGCCTGCCCCGCACGGTCGCCAGCAGGTGGCCATCCGATGATTTCGCCAGATTCTCCACCGCGCCCTGTCGCTGATAGCTTCGCCCGCGTGTCACCGACCGCGACCCGGTCCAGGCCGTAAGGTCATCCCACGTCAACGCTGCCCAGCGGTCGTCGGCCGTCCGCTTCACAGCCTTTCGCGGTTTTGCTTTTCGTCGGCTCTTGCCCATGCCGGTCATCCCTCATCTACACTTCGGTCCAGGTGCGCGGATGCGAACCGGTGACCTTGCCGGTGATTCCGCTCACTCCATCATCTGAGCCCCGCCGCGCGGCCGGCCGGTTGGGCGTGAAGCGGTTGATTCAATATTGCAACGGGTTCGCGCGGCGTACGCCCTCACGGCGGTTTCGGCAGCGCCAGCCAGTATCGGGTTGCCCGCAACGTTACCACCGAGTGCCACGCCCCGTGTGTGCCCAGCGGCGGGTTCGCGGCAGTGTAGCAATCCCTCACCTGGCCGGGCGCCTGATTGCGCCAGGCCAGGGACCGCTGGGGTGCATGAGGCGTGCCGGAGGCTGTGTTCTTCTCTTTCTCCGTTTGGGAGGGTGCGGGATAGGGTCAGGGTGAGGGCGGCCCAGGCGCAAGCGCCCGAATGCTTCATGTACAGCCCTTCCCGCCTCATCCGGGGGTCGGCCCCAGGGCAAACGCATGTAGACGCGAAACCGGCTGGCTGCGTCAGCGGCTTCCGGGGGTGTCCGCAGCCGATGGCCATGACGGCCTGTGACTGGGGGTTCGCCGCATGGCCATCAGCCGCCCGGAAAGACGGCTGCTGACCATGCCACCCAAGCTACATGCGTTCGCCCGGGGTCGGCCCTCGGTTCAGCCACGGCACGGCCGGCACGAATCTGCCCCCACCCCCGGCTTCGCTGCAGCGTGGCATGGACAGCAAACCGAAAAGCCCGTATTTGCGTCGCATGAATTCGAAAATATCGCCGCTTTTTGCATATAACTATATGCGAAAAATGCATTTATGGTTTTTGCATGACTCGTTCGCATCCCGGACGATAATGGTGTATAATGCGAATAGCCGGCGTCGGTGGCCGCGTGAAGTGGCAGCGCTGTTGAGCCGGTCCCACCGTAGCGGAGCAAGAACATGACTTACCCCCACCGGCGTGCCTTCACCCTGATCGAACTGCTCGTGGTGATCTCGATCATCGCCCTGCTGATCGCACTGCTCATCCCCGCCCTCAGCTCGGTGCAGGAGTCGGCCCGGACGATGACCTGCCTGTCCAATCAGCGGCAGGTGCAGGCCGCGCTAACCGATTATCACCTCGAAAACCGCAACTTCCTGATTCCAGTGGGAGATGACCGGTTCTCATCGGATTTTGTCTTGGAATGGTTTGCAAACCTTGTGAGCACTCAGCGCCTGCCAGGACTCAGTGGCTCCCAGGATCCGGATTTGGCTTCCGGCGAGCGCACGGCCCTGCGGTGCCCCTCCGATATCGGCAGGATCGGTGATGGCGTTCCCGGCGGTTGGGGTAGCCCTGAGCGTACCCTCGACTATCGCCATGATGACCTGCGACGGAAAATCACGCGCGGGCAGACCCTGAAAGATGGGGTCTACGCCGAAACGTCTTTTGGAATCAACGGCGCCAACAAGCATAGCGCGGTCTTTGGCAACCCCATTGCACGAGGCCAGATTCCCTACGATACGATGACCGGCGGCCACCCTGAAAATTACGACTGGCGCGGCACCCGAGGCCCCGGGGACGCGGTTCCGCGGCCGGTTGACACGGGGATGTTCGAGGTGCCCCCCGGCGATCTGATTTCGATCTTTGATGGGTTGCGTTTTCACGTTACCAGCTTCGACGCCTACAGCGTGCGGCACCGCGACAGCATCAACATGGCCTTCTTTGACGGCAGTGCACGAACCTATGACAACGAAGATGTGATCAGCGTGCATTTCTCGGAGGAGGTCGACAACACCCACCGGCCCACGCCATGGTTCCGGTAAAGTAAAAGTTCCCACAGTCGACCGCAGGGCGAACGCATGTAGCGTGAGTGGTATGTTCAGCAGCCGTCTCTCCGGGGCGGCTGGTGGCCATCATGAGCCCCGATTCTGCGGACGCAAAAACGGAAATTACGCCAGTCACGAAGCGCAAAATACGGAATAAAAAGCATTTAAGAAAAATCCCCTGAGATTCGCATCTCGAGCACATATGGGTTAAAATACGAACAGTTGAGGTGCTGGTGGCGGACGGCGCCTCGCGCGTGTCTCGCTGGATGCGCCCGAAGGGCCGGGTTGCGGCCAGCAGCGCCGTGCAGCCGACCACGCCTTCTAAGGAGCAAAGCCATGATCCATCCGTGGCACCGGCACCGTGCGTTCACCCTCATCGAGTTGCTCGTGGTGATCTCGATCATCGCCCTGCTGATCGCACTGCTCATCCCCGCCCTCGGCTCGGTGCAGGAGTCGGCCCGGACGATGACCTGCCTGTCCAATCAGCGGCAGGTGCAGATGGCGCTGACCGACTACCATGTTGAACATCGCAACCTGCTGATCGCGGTGCAGGATGACCGGCTCGTTTCGGGGGTCAACCTCAAGTGGTTTGCCAACCTTGTCCGCGATGAGCGCCTGCCGGGCGTGCAACCGCCATCGGACCCGGACTCCGATCAGGCGAACGAGGAGCGCACCGCCCTCCGCTGCCCAAGCGACATTGGCGAAGTGGCCAGCGGCGTGACGTGGTCCGTTCGCACCCGGGACTACCGCTACGATGACCTCCGCCGCAAGATCAGCCGCGGCGAGACGGGACGTGATGGGCTGGTGGGCGAAACCTCCTACGGCATCAACGGCAGCAACAAGGAAACCAATGCATGGGATCCTGCGGCCGGTGGCTGGGGAAACGTCCCCTATTCGCGGATGGTTGCGCGGCACGGCTATAACAGCGGCCGTCACGGCGTCCGACTCGCTGTCCGCATCGACCATTTCGAGGTTCCCCCGGGAGACCTGATCTCGATATACGATGGGCTCATTTACCACGTTACCGCCTATGATTCATACAGCGTTCGCCATCGCGACAACATCAACGTGGCCTTTTTCGATGGCAGCGCTGGCACCTACCATACCGAGGACATCCTCAGCGTCCATCGTGATGATGGTGAACGGGATAAATCGCACCGGCCGACACCGTGGTACAAGTGAGTGACGGCCGGCGCGGCGATGCGGGGTTCCGGGAGCCGGGGGCCGGGGGCCGGGGGCCGGGTTCCGGGGGCTGGGATTGCGACAATGGGATCAATGAATCCCGCCTGTTCGTGCATGAACGGTCAACGTCACAGGGGGCGATCTCGCCGTCACACAGGAGTCATCTCATGGATCGTCGACAAGGTTTCACCCTCATCGAGCTGCTCGTGGTCATTTCCATTATTGCGCTGCTTATCGCTCTGCTGCTACCGGCGCTGGCATCGGTCCGGGAAGCGGCCAACAGCGTCACCTGCCTTTCCAACCTCCGCCAGACGCAGATCGCGCTGAATCAGCATCACAGCGACAACCGTGACACCCTCATCGGCGTCATGGACGACCGCATCGTGCCGGGGATCGACATGCGGTGGTTTGCCAACCTTGTCTATCACGACCGCATGCCGGGTGTGAGTGAACCTTCCGACCCGGACCGCGCATCCGATGAGGAGACGGCCCTCCGCTGCCCATCGGACATCGGCGAGTTGAACACGAGCATCAACCCGCGCACCCGTGATGGACGTTATGATGCCGAGCGGCGCAAGATCAGCCGCGGCGAGACCGGCCGCGATGGCCTTGTCGCCGAGACCTCCTACGGCATCGGTGGAACCAACAAGGAGACCAACATGTGGGACCCGGCGCAGACATGGGGCGTCTTTCCATATTCCCGGCTCGTTTCAGATCACGGCTACACCTCCGGCCGCAGCGGCATCCCCATGCAGGTGCGGATGGACCACTTCGCGTTCTCCCCCTCGGAGGTCATCTCGATCTTCGACGGGGTGGCGTATCACGTCAGCAGCTTCGATGCCTACAGCGTCCGGCACGGTGACAACATCAACATCGCCTTCTTCGATGGCCGTGCGGCAAGTTATGACACCGAGCAGATCATCAGCGTGCATCGCGATGATGGCGAGCGCGACAAGTCACATCGCCCCTCACCGTGGTATCGGTGAAACGAAAGGATACAGCCCCCCGGGACCGGCAGAAACGCCCGGCCCATGGCCCGAAACAAGAGGCCCGCCCGTTCACGATGACCGCTTGGCGAAGGTGCGTCAGGGTGGGCAGTAAGTGAATGTGGGTAGATGTTGCACCAGTCCCCATCGGAGCGGGCGAAATCGCCGCGCCTCTCCCCCGATTTTCCGCACAACTTCATCTCATGTTGAACGTCCATCCCGGAATCCCTAGGATCGTGACGGACAGTTGTGGAATGCGGTACGCTTTCCACGCCTCCTTCGGCCTCTCGCCCCGCGCGGCCAGGCGTTGAAGGCCGGGGAGCGAGGACAAGCCGAGCCGCGCACTCGTCGAATCAAGTTACATTCATGCCCGGGCGAGTCGGGAACGGGGGGCCAAGGGGTCCGGGGGCGGGTCCGCGGGCGTATTACCGGAGGGAGTCTGCTGTAACTGCTGGAGCCTTATCATGAATCGCAAACACGGTTTTACCCTCATCGAACTGCTCGTGGTCATCTCGATCATCGCCCTGCTGATCGCCATGTTGCTGCCGGCGCTGGCGACGGTGCGTGAATCGGCCGAGCGGACGCAGTGTGCATCGAACCTGCGGCAGATCATGACCAGTGTGCTTGGTTACTCCGCGGATCACCAGGACCGCATCATCCCGTTTGATTACGGCAGCGGCTACACCACGCAAAGCTGGGCCACCATCCTGATCGAAGATGGGTACATCGATGCCCCGCTGACTGACTCGCAGCAGGAAGTGCCCGGCGATTCGGTCTACCGCTGCCCGACGGGGGCCGATGAGGTGGCGGATACCTGGCCCTCGCCCGACTCCCGCCGCGACCGGGAGGGGACAGTCGGGGTGCCCTATCGCACCGAGCGCGAAGCCGAGGATCGGTGGGCGCAGGCGTGGTACGGCGTCAACGCCGATACATGGCTGGTCGACCAGCACCCGTTTCGACGCATCCCCGCAGATGGTGGGGGGGGCGTCGGGTTCAACAGGCTGCTCAACATCACCTCAACGAGCGACAAGATCGCGCTGTACGATGGGGTCACCGCGGCCAACCGTATCGCCGAACGGGTCAACCTGCGCCATGCCGGCGCCACGTTGACGAACATGGTCTTCTTTGATGGGCACGTCAGTGCCATGGAAGAGGAAGACATCCCCGCGCTCGGTGACAGCGATGAACGACCGCGCTTCCGCCTGCGCTGAGTCGCAGCCACCACTGCCGCATTTTCAGCAAGCGGCCCTGATAACCTGAAGGTCAATTCCCATGTCATTTCGTGAGATGATCAACAACAACCCGATGATTGCCGTTGGGGCCATGGGCATCGCGGCGATTGTGCTGATTGTCGTGCTTGTCTTTTTCGGAACCGGTAATGGACATCGGGATGTGGTCGATGTCTATTACTACGACATCGACAATCAGGAGTTGTTCGTCGCAGGCAGCGATGTGGAAGACCCGGGTGCCGGCCGCGGCGAGGTGGCCCGCGCGGCGGTCTACGGTTGCGGGGGCTGCGACCCGGATGACATTTTCGTCGGCTACCTCCGCGATGGCGACCGCGTTCGCGAGCCCGACCGCGGCGAATGGGTTCCGCGCCAAAGTGAGCGCGGCCTCGAAATCACCGAGGCGCCCATCCGCAAATGCCGCGAGCAAGGCCAGCCCGCCCGCCACTGCGAGCCCCGTTGAGGGCAGCAAATCGTGTCGTGTGCATTCACACCGGTACGCGTTCGGCCCGCACCCGGTTCCAACAATCCAACACCGCACGGCGTCACACATCGATCCCGAGCAGCGTGCCAAGTTCATCAAGCACCTGCCCGGCAGCGCGGGCGATGATGGTGCCAGGGCCGAAGATGAGGCTGGCACCGGCCTCGTAAAGCGCCTCGTAATCCTGCGGGGGGATGACGCCGCCTGCGATGATCATGATGTCACCGCGGCCGAGCTTTTCAAGCTCCTGGCGCAGGGCCGGGATCAGTGTCAGGTGACCGGCGGCGAGCGAGCTGACCGCACAGACATGCACATCGTTCTCCACGGCCTGGCGGGCGGTCTCCACCGGGGTCTGAACCAGCGGGCCGACATCGACATCGAAGCCCATGTCGGCGTAGGCGCTGGCCACGACCTTCTGGCCGCGATCGTGGCCATCCTGCCCCATCTTGGCGATGAGGATGCGGGGGCGGCGGCCTTCGGCCTTCTCGAATGCCGCGATGCGACATCGGATGGTCTGGAGTTGATCGGTGTCGCTACCCATCTCGCCGCTGTATACCCCGCGTACCGTCTGCGTCCGGGCCTGGTGACGGCCCCAGACCTTCTCCAGAGCATACGAAATCTCACCCACCGTGGCCATGGCCCGGGCAGCGCCGACGGCGCATTCGAGCAGGTTGCCCTCGCCCGTTTCCGCGCAGCGGGTCAGGGCGCTGAGCGCTGCATCGACTTTCGCCTGGTCACGCTGGCGGCGCAGCGCCTCGAGCCGGGCCACCTGGGACTGGCGAACGGCAGAGTTATCGACCTTGAGCACATCCACCTGCTCGGGCGTGTCAAGCGGATACTTGTTAAGCCCCACCACGGTCTGCCGGCCCGAGTCGATGCGCGCCTGGGCCCGCGCGGCGGCTTCCTCGATGCGAAGCTTGGGAATGCCTTTCTCGATCGCCCGCGCCATGCCGCCGAGCTGCTCGATTTCCCGTATGTGTGCCCAGGCACGGCCGGCAAGTTCGTGTGTGAGCCGCTCGACGAAATAGCTGCCGCCCCAGGGGTCCACCACGCGGCATGTGTCGGTCTCCTGCTGGAGGAACAATTGCGTGTTGCGCGCGATGCGGGCGGAAAAGTCGGTGGGCAGGGCCAGTGCTTCATCGAGCGCATTGGTATGCAGGCTCTGCGTATGGCCCTGTGTGGCCGCCATGGCCTCGAGGCAGGTGCGGATGACGTTGTTGTAGACATCCTGCGCGGTCAGGCTCCAGCCGCTGGTCTGGCTGTGGGTGCGAAGCGACATGCTCTTGGGGTTGGAAGGGTTGAACTGCCTGATGAGGCTGGCCCAGAGCATCCGGCCGGCACGCATCTTGGCCACTTCCATGAAGAAGTTCATCCCCACCGCCCAGAAGAAGCTCAGCCGCGGCGCGAAGTGGTCCACATCCAGCCCCGCCTGCACTCCCGTGCGCACGTACTCGACACCATCGGCGAGGGTGTAACCCAGCTCGAGATCGGCGGTGGCCCCCGCTTCCTGCATGTGGTAGCCCGAGATGCTGATGCTGTTGTACCGTGGCATGTGCTCGCTGGTGTAGCGGAAGATATCGGCGATGATCCGCATGCTCGGCCCGGGCGGATAGATATAGGTGTTGCGGACCATGAACTCCTTGAGAATGTCGTTCTGAATGGTGCCCGAGAGCTGCGAAGGCTTCACGCCCTGCTCTTCCGCCGCCACGATGTAGAGCGCCATGACCGGCAGCACCGCACCGTTCATCGTCATCGACACGCTCATCCGGTCAAGCGGGATGCCATCGAACAGTCGCCGCATGTCCAGGATCGAGTCAATTGCCACGCCCGCCATGCCCACATCACCGCCCGCGCGCTCGTGGTCGGAGTCGTAGCCGCGGTGGGTGGCAAGGTCGAAGGCGATGCTGAGCCCCTTCTGCCCCGCAGCGAGGTTGCGGCGGTAGAAGGCGTTGGATTCCTCCGCCGTCGAGAAGCCCGCGTACTGGCGCACCGTCCATGGCTGGAGCACGTACATCGTCGCGTACGGGCCGCGCACGTAGGGCGGCAGCCCCGGCATCGTGTGCAGGTGCTCAAGGCCCTCGTGGTCCGCCGCGGTGTACAGCGGCTTGATGGAGATGTGCTCCGGTGTCGTCCACGACATGGCGCTGACATCGCGGCCGGCGGCTTCACTGGCCATGCGTTGCCACTGCTCGAGCGAACCATCACGGGCGGGCGGATCGAAAGCGAGGGTCGAGAAATCGGGAACGGTACTCATTGAAGCACCCCTTCCTGCCGCAGCAGCTCGCGCAATGTCGCGAGCACATCGCACTTGATGTAGATGAACCGATCCACCCCCGCCTCGCGCCAGGTGGGTTCGTTATCCCCGGGGAAACCGGCGAGCACCAGGGTCCGCGCCCCCGCGGCCTTGAGCCGCGGTGCCACATGCTCAACCTGCTGGTGGTAGAGGCGATCGGAAGAACAGATCACGGCGATACGGGCACCGCTTCGGGAAAAAGCGTCCACGGCCGCCTCGGTGTCCTCGCAGTCCCCGCTCGAGATCACCTCGAATCCACCGGCCTCGAAGAAGTTGCGGGCATACCCGGCCCGCGCGGTGTGTTCGGCGACCGGGCCGAGATTGGCCAGAAACACCTTCGGCCGCGCACCGGTGTCCTGCCTGTAATCATCCACCGCATCGCGCAGTTGCTCGAACGGTTCGGCGTAGGGATGCGGCGTCAGCGGGGCAATCGTCACCGCCTCGCCGGCCACCGATACCGGGCCAAGGGCCGCTTCCTGGATGTGGGAAAGTGGCAGGTCGACCGCGGCTGCCTCGATCGCCCGTTGCGTCAAGGCGCCATTCGCCTGATCGGGCTCCGATGCCGACCGGTGCAGGCGATCGGCCGCCGCCTCGGCCTCGGGCGTGCTGCCGAGCAGGCGCAGCCGGTTGATCGCGGCGCTGCGGATCGCACTCAAGTCCGGTTGCGGCCGGTTCAACGGCTTTTCCGAATTGTCCGGGAACTCGCTGACACCCGTGATCGCATCCCGCCGCGTGGCCAGGTTCTTCAACCGCGGCTTGAAGGCGGAGTCGATCTGTGCAGCTATGAACCCCGATTGCAGCGCGGCGGCCATTCCGCCACGCTGCTCGACGGCCTGAAAGATCGGCCAGGCCGCCTCGGCTAACTCGTCGGTGAGCTTTTCGATGAGCCAGCAGCCACCGCCGGGATCGTTGACGAATCCGAGGTGGGCCTCTTCCAGCAGAATGATCGGTGTGTTTCTTGCGATCCGCCGGCTCATCTCATCGGGCAGGCCGAGGGCCTTGTCGAACGGCTCACTCGTGATCGAGCGCGCACCCGCCGCGATCGCGGCGAAGCAGCAGACGGTGTTTCGCAACAGGTTCACCCACGGATCGCGTGACGTGATGGTCCGCTTGCTTGTCCGCACGTGCATGTTCATCGCCGCGGTGGATGGATCCGCCGCGCAGTGCTTGAGCACGGTCGCCCACAGCTTTCGTGCAGCACGAAGCTTGGCGATGGCCAGGAAAAGGTTGCAACCGACGCTGTAGCTGAACCTGAACTGCCTCGCCGCGGCATCGAGGCTCATGCCATGCTCGGTCAGGCAGCGCAGGTACGCCACCGCCGTGGCCATCGAAAATGCCAGGTCCTGTGCCGCATTGGCCCCCGCGTGGTGGTACGGACCGGTGCCGATGCGAACCGCGGTCACCCCGGGCAGGTGCTGATGGCAATAGCCCGCCAGGTCGCCCATCAGCGCCATGGCACGGTCGATCGAACAGGGCAGCCGGCCATCACGGGCGAGCACGGCCAGCGGGTCGGCGTTGAAGGCTCCGCGGGCCGCGGCCGGATCAACCCCGCGGTCCTGCCACAACGCGATCATCGCGGCGGCGGCGGGCAGAAACGCCGCGCCCGCCTCCAGCGATACGCCGGCCATGTCCAGGTGAACCCCGGCGAGGGCCAGTTCAAGGTCGCGGCGATGGTGGATCGCCACGCCATCGCGCCCCACCGCATCAATCGCGGCTGGGTCCGCCGGGGCCATGCCATGGCGCGCGGCGTAATCCAGCCGCAGCAGCACCGAGTCAGCACCCCGCTGGAGATCGGTCAGCACCGCGGCGTTGGTCTGAGCCGGGTCCGGATGGGCGTGCTCCTGGCAGATATCCCAGCCACCCGGGGTGGCACCGAGCGGGGTGGCACCGCGTGTGAACGGGGTGAGGCCGGGGAAACCGGCCGGATCATCCTCGCCCGGCCAATCCCTGTGGGTGTAGACCGGCTGAAGGCCGATGCCCTCGTAGGTATGGGTGACAAGCCGTTTCTCGAACGGCGCTCCCTTGAGGTCCTGCTCCACGACCTCTCGCCATTGCTCGTAACTGACCGGTGGGAAGTCATCACGGATCGAGAAATGGTCGGCCTGGAACATGGCAGGGCTCGCGTTGTGAGGGTCGAAGGGCAAGGCCACTCGCGCCCCCGGAACCCCCGGAATCCCCGGCTCCCCCGGAATCCCCGGGCCACTGGCGCGAGGTGGGCCAACTGGCTATACGAGTATTCTAGTATTTTTTTTGAACTTGCCACCCTCGCGATAACAGGCGCCCCAGGGGAGAGATGCACAACACGCAACGCGGCGGGCAACCCCGGGGCTGGCTTTGTCAGCGGGATGTCCTGCTTCCGGGGCAGCCGCTGACTCAGCCAGCCAGCCTTCTCTGGATACAGAGGGAGCCCGCGCCACGTGTCATGCAGCCTGCCTCCTTTCCCCGCTCACCGTGAACGCATAGGCAGGGCGAACGCATGTAGCTTGGGTGGCATGGTCAGCAGCCGTCTTCGGCTGATGGCCATGCGGCGAACCCCCAATCACAGGCCGTCATGGCCAGCCGGTTTTGCGGCTACATGCGTTTGCCCTGGACGCATAGGGACGTCGGCCGCGGCAACGCTGTGACAGCGACTACAATGTCTTTCACCCCACGCGGACCGACGGTGAAAAAAGCATCGCCCCCCACCACAATCGTGAATCGGACGTTGCAGAGATGCTCGCTGCCCCCGCGCCCGGCCCTGCATGCGCCAACGCCGGGCTGAGCCGGCCGACCGACCGTTCAGAGTAAGCCACGACATGGCCGATTCACCACCATTCCGGATCGACAACCCACTGCCCACCGGTTTTCGGCGCGCGGCCCTCAGCGCTGTGCTGCCCACACTCGAGCGCCTGCTTCGCCTTGGGACGCTCAACCAACTCTACCGCCGCGTCCAGGCCGACCCGACTGACCGCCACTTTCCCGAGAAGATCATGGATGTGCTCGGCATCCGCATCGAGGTCGATGCGGCCGACCTGTCGCGCATCCCCCGTGCGGGGCCGCTGATCACGGTTTCAAATCACCCCTTCGGCGCGATTGAAGGGCTCGGGTTGCTGGCGTTGATGCTCAGCGTCAGGCCGCGGGTGCGGCAGATGACCAATTACATGCTCGCCGCCATCCCCGAAATGCGGCCCTACTTCCTGTTTGTCGACCCGTTCGGCGGGCCGGCGGCAACGCAGCGCAATCGCAGCGGCATGAAAGAAGCCATGCGCTTCCTCAAGCAGGGCCACTGCCTCAACGTGTTCCCTGCCGGTGAGGTCTCAAGCCTGAGCCTGCGGCGGCGCTGCGTCTCGGATAAACCCTGGAGCGAGACCGTCGTCCGCATCGCCGCCCACACCCAGGCGACCGTGCTACCCATCTATTGGGAGGGCCGCAACAGCGACCTGTTTCAACTGCTCGGCCTGCTGCATCCGCGGTTGCGGACGATCATGCTGCCACGCGAGATGCTCCAGCGATGCGGCACGACCATCCGGGCACGCATCGGCACTCCGATCCCATGGGACCGACTCGGACGCATCGACACCCCCGCCGAGGCCACAGAATACCTGCGCATGCGAACCTACCTGCTGCGCGACCGGGCCGCGCGGCCGATGAAAAACCCACTGCCACTGCCGGCATCGACCGGGAAAAGGACCCCCGAGCCCATCATCGCCCCGTTGCCCGTCCAAGCGCTGCGCGATGACCTTCAACGCCTTCCCGCAGCGCAGCGCCTGGCCACGTGCGGCGAGTTCGAGGTCTACTGGGGCCGGTCGCACCAGTTGCCCCACGTGCTCCGGGAGATCGGCCGGCTGCGCGAAGTCGCATTCCGGCCCGTCGGCGAGGGCACCGGCCGATCGATCGATCTCGACCGCTTCGACGGTTACTACATCCACCTGCTGGTCTGGCACGTGAACGAGCACCGCATCATCGGCGCCTATCGGCTCGGGCCGAGCGAGGACATCCTGCCTGCATTCGGCAAGGAAGGACTCTACAGCAGCACGCTGTTTCGTTACCAGGACCACCTGCTCAGCCAGGTCCGACCGGCACTGGAACTCGGCCGCTCGTTCGTGCATCCTGACTTTCAGAAGACGTACACGCCGATGATGCTGCTCTGGAAGGGCATCGCCCTGTTCGTGGCACGGCATCCGCAGTACGCGCGGCTGTTCGGCCCGGTGAGCATCAGTAACGAATTCACATCCATGACCAAGCAGTTGCTCATCGCATTTCTGACAATCAACAAATACGCCGTGGACCTTGGCAAGCTCATCGAGCCGCGGAACCCGCCCCGGGTGCGGCCGTTCCCCGATTTCGACTACCGCCGCCTTGCCGGCACGGTGGTGCGGGACATCGATCAGGTCAACGAGCTTGTGCGTGAGATCGAGGCGGATCAGAAAGCACTGCCCGTGCTCCTGCGGCAGTACCTCAAGCTCAACGCCACCCTGCTCGCATTCAATGTCGACCCCGAGTTCGGCAGTGTTCTCGATGGACTGATGCTCGTGGACCTCACACGCGTGGACCACGACATTCTCGTCCGTTACATGGGACGCGAGAACGCCGAGGCTTTTCTGACTTTTCACGGACTGCCACTCAACGTCCGCGCTGCAAGGCTTGTGCCCCCCTTGCCCGCGGACAGGTAACTCAACCACGCTCACCGAGGTCTATAGCAACACTGATCCCCCGCCGGGGACAGGCCAGAGTCAGTTTTCCGCCTGCTTGTCGCTTCAGGGCGCAACTCCGTGCCCGCCGCGGTGGATGCTATGATGCCCATTGACCCGCAAGCAAAGCGGCCGGCGACACTGAACGGTTCAACCTGATTCAAGGAGCATGCACGATGTGGGACTCGCCCGTGATGGTTCTGCTGATGGTGGCCGGCACCATCTGCGCGGCAATGCTGGTGCCCGCCGGTATCCTGCACCTGTTGCCGCGCCTCGGCCGGCCCGGCCGCGCCATGTCCGAGGCCGGATGCCACGCGCCGCTGCTGGATGTGTGGATCACCTGGTTCATCATCGCCCCGCTCATCGCCGGCCCCATCTTCGTCGGATGGTGGGGCCTGCTCGGCGCGGTGATCGGCCAGGTCGCGGCGGTGCTGATCTGGACCGCCGTTCATGAGCTTTCCCATCGCGAAGCGCGGCGGGGCCCGCGCATCGTCAAGGTCATCAACCAGAAGGTCGGGGCCGTTCGCAACATCACAGCCGTGTGGCTTACGGCCATCGTCGTGCCGCTGTTCTGGATCGTGCGCATGGCACAGGTGTTCATCTATCCGCTGCTGACCCTCCTCGTCGGCCTGCCACGGTACCGGCATGCTGAATGGGTCAACGTCTCGCGGCACAAGTTCAGTGGTCTGGTCGGCCATGACCTGATCTGGTGCCTCTACTGCGACTGGATGACCGGCGTCTGGTCACTCGGCTCGGAAATGCTTCGCAACGTTGAATCGTTCTGGTGCCCGATCCGCTTCGACAGCGAGAAGAAGTGCGAACGCTGCCGCCAGGATTTCCCGGATATTGACAACGGCTGGGTTCGCGCCGATGGCACGATGGCCGAAGTGGCCGACCTGCTCGACCGGATGCACGATGGCCACCACGGCTGGTTCTCTCACCCCACCCGCCTGACCGTCAAGTGCAAGCCCGTCGATGACGGTGGGGATGAGCAGGGTGCATGACACATGTTGCGGCGTCCCTTTGTAGCCAGAGAAGGTTTGCTGGCTGCGTCAGCGGCTGCCCCCGGAAGCGCAGCCGATGGCCATGCGGCCCCGAGGGTTCGGGCCCGCCCCGAGCGCCTCACGGCTTTGCATGGCCATCGGGCTGCCCTGGAAGCAGGACAGCCCGCTGACACAGCCAGCCCCGGGGTTGCCCGCCGCGGCGCGTGGCATGCACCCCCTTTGCCCGCGACAGGCATCAGTACTGCCGCGCCGCCGTTACCCCGATTCGTCGCGTTACAATGACGGTGATGTCGACTTACAGATTACTGCTGGCCAGCCGGTCACCGAGGCGGGCGAGGCTGCTCGCGGAGGCCGGGGTGGCCTTCGAACAGGTTGATCCGCCATTCGATGACCCGCCGCAGCCACAACTGCGCGGGCTCGATGATGCCCGTGCGCTCGCGGCGGACCTCGCCCTCTCAAAGGCGATCAGCGCCCTGAATGCGGTGATCCCCCACGCCCCCACCCAAGCCCCCCGGAAACCTGTGCCCCCCGCGCCCCCGGAAGCTTCGGGGGCAGAGCAGGACCTCCCGACTGCTGCAGCCGGGCCTGACCTCATCGTCCTTGGTGCCGACACCATCTGCGTGCATCCCGATGGCCAGCTCATCGGCCAGCCCGGGGATGAGGGCGAAGCGCGGCGGATGATCGAGGTGTTCAAGAACAACACCCATCAGGTCATCACCGGCATCGCGCTCGTGGGCGTGGCGATACGGCAGAAGACGTTGACCGATGTCGCCGTCGTCCACATGGGCGAGATCAGCGAAGATGAACTCGAGGCGTACCTGGCCACGCAACAGTGGCAAGGTAAAGCGGGTGGGTACAACCTCTTTGACCGACAGGCCGCGGGCTGGCCGATCGAGGTTGAAGGTGACCCGGCAACGGTCGTCGGTCTGCCGATGCATCGCCTGATGCCCCTGCTGGCGGAGTTGGACCTTGCACCCGCCACCGCCATGACAGCACGAGAGGAACCTGGCCGATGAGCCTGCTGGACCTGCTCAGCGGTCGCAATCGCTCGATCCCCGCCCATCTGCTGCGGGCTGTGCTCGGCTGTCTGACGCCGCCATACCGGCTGGTGGTGGCGGCGCGTAACGCGATGTTCGACTTCGGCATGCGCCGGCCGCAGGCCCTGCCTCAGCCGGTGGTCAGTGTCGGCAACCTGACCACGGGTGGCACGGGCAAGACGCCGCTGGTCATCGAGCTTGTCCACCGACTCGAGGCGCTTGGGGCGAAGCCGGCCGTGCTGCTGCGGGGATATCACGGCTACCGGGTCAAGCTTCCGGTCCCCGCCGAAAGCCCCTGCCCTGAGGCCAACGTGCCGCCGCCGCGCTTTCAGAGCGATGAGCAGGCCGTGTACGAGGCCGCGTTCGAAGGCCGGGTACCCGTCGCGGCGGATCCCGATCGCGTCCGCTCGGCCCACTGGGTCGCCACGCACCATCCCGGGGTGAACATTTTTCTGCTCGATGATGCCTTCCAGCACCGGCAGGTGAGGCGTGACCTTGACCTGGTGCTGATCGACGCCACGCGGCCGTTCGGTTTCGACCGGTTGCTGCCGCGCGGGCTGCTCCGCGAGCCGGCGGGCAACCTCCGCCGGGCCGATGCGATCATCATCACCCACGCCGATGACGTCGAGCCGGAAGCGCTGGAAGCGCTGAAGCAGCGGTTGAAAGGCATCACCGGCCAGCTTCCGGTGGCGTCGGTGGCCCACGAGTGGACGGGGCTTCGCGATGTCGAGGATCGCGTGCTGCCCCTGACGGAACTGATGAAGATCGATCCGATCGGCATCTGCGGCATTGCCAACCCACCGGCTTTCGCCCATGCCCTCCGCCGCCACAGCGGACGTGAGCACGTTGAGTTGCGCACCCGCGCCGACCACCACCGCTACAGCGCCAGGGAACTGGCCTCTTACCTGCGCCGGGCCGAGGGGGCGGGACAGGTTCTGGTCACGACGGACAAGGACTGGGTCAAATGGAAGCCGCTGATGGACTGGTCGCGCGTCGCGGTGCCGGTCTACCGGCCGGTGCTCGAGTTGCGTTTCATGGATGGTGAAGCCGCCCTGACGCGCCTGCTCGAGCGGGCCATCGCCACGCGGGTGGCCTCATGACTTACCCGCGCCCGGCGGGAGCCGGTGCCGCTGGGCCGCTAGCCGCGGTGCTCATCGATCAGGCGCTTGATGTAATTCGGCGATGGCACGCCGCGAACCTCGATCTCGACCTCGCCGGAGCCGGCGCTGGCGATCGAAACATCACCAACATTGAACAGACGCTGGCCGAGCGTCTGGCTGATGCGGATGTTGCGGACGGTATCGTGGCGCACCTCGTTGGTGTGGCGTGAGAGGATGCCCCTTCGCAGCGTGCAGCGTTCGTTGGTGATGATCAGCGTCGTGCCCATCACCCCGACATACCACAGGCCGAAGAAGAGCGCACCGGCCAGCGTGACGAACCAGCCCCATCCAGTATCGATCAGCGGTCCGGCCACCATCGCCGCAAGCACGAGGAGCGCCAGAAACGGACGCTTGCGGACCATGGCGGGGTGGCGGCTGTAAAGCGTATCTTCCGTGCTCATCAGGTCACTCCATGCAGCCGGTAGCCTCCGGCCGAGGCCCCACCGGGCGACCACTATATCGCAAGAGCGAAACTACAGACCAGCACCACGCCGCGTGCCGGTAAGGGGGTATTCCATGGGGCATCAGACGGGGGAATTCGCGAGCGATGTATGGGCCGCAGGGCGAACGCATGTAGCTTGGGTGGCATGGTCAGCAGC
>PUNN01000028.1 GCA_003552605.1 Phycisphaeraceae bacterium | reverse complement strand
GGTCGGCCTTCGGTTCAGCCACGGCACGACCGGCACGAATCTACCCTCACCCCAGCCCTCTCCCGCCCCGGGAAAAAGGGGAGAGGGAGCGAGAGCCTTCCGCGACACGTGTCATGCACCCATGTGGCACCGCCGCGGCGCTCTGGATTGGGCATCGCGGGGGGGACGGCTATGATGGGTGCGGCCCGTTGCGATCCGTGTTGACTCATGCGAGGACCGCTCAGCCATGTCACAAGGCTTCCCCTCCGGAGACACGCCGCGCCCCCCAGCATCAACGCCCGACCATCGCGAACACCGCGGCGGGGAGGCCGCCGAGTCCGTACCCGCGCTCGATGCGGTCACGGCGGCAACCCCGCAGCATGAAACGCCTGCGCACCGGCCCTACATGCCGGGCCCGCAGTCCGATGATGCCGTGATCCGGGTCGAGGGCCTCATCAAGCGCTTCCAGGGCCAGACCGTGCTCGATGGCATCAACCTCGATGTCAACCGCGGCGAAACCATGGTCATCATGGGCGGCTCCGGCTCGGGCAAGAGCACCCTGCTGCGCTGCATGATCGGGAGCCTGCGGCCGGAAGAAGGCACCGTGCGACTGCTCGACAGGACGGTCGATCCTGAGGATGAGCCGGGACTGAACGAGTTGCGAAAGCAGTTCGGCATCCTGTTTCAGTCCGGGGCCCTGTTCAACTCGATGACGCTTCGAGAAAACGTCGCCCTGCCGCTACAGGAGCACACCTCGCTGCCGGCGCGGACGATCGACATCATGGTCAAGATCAAGCTCGAACTCGTCGGCCTGCGCGAACATGCGGACAAGTACCCATCCCAGATATCAGGGGGCATGAAGAAACGCGCCGGCCTTGCCCGGGCACTGGCGCTCGACCCGCAGGTACTGTTCTACGATGAGCCATCGGCCGGCCTCGACCCGGTCACCAGCGCTGAGATCGATCAACTCATCATCAGCCTCTCGCAACAACTCGGCGTGACCAGCGTGGTCGTCACCCACGAGATGCACTCGGCATTCACCATCGCCGACCGGATCGCCATGCTCGACAAGGGTCGCATGCTGAAAGTCGGACCGCGCCGGTACTTCCAGGCCATCCGCGACAGCGAAGAATCGCTGCCCCACGATGAAGCCCTCATCCGACAGTTCCTCCGCGGCGAAGCCGAGGGCCCGATCACCGAGCGCAAGCAGTCCACCGGCTACGCGGAAGACCTGCTCGGCACACCCCTGGCCGACCTCGCCTCCCGGCCGAGCGTGCTGCCCACCCGCTCTCGCGGCAGGTGAACCCCGTGCGCGATGGTGGCTGCCTCCGCCGCATCAAGCGCGCGCGGTCGTTCGGCAGAAATGAGGATGCATGGCACGCGCCGCGGAGGGGGATGAGCATGGGTGGCATGGTCAGCGGCCGTCTGCGGCCGATGGCCATGAGGGCCCGTGCAGGAGGTTCGCCGCATGGCCATCAGCCGAAGACGGCTGCTGACCATGCCACCCAGCCCTACATGCGTTTGCCCGGCACCCCGGCCGGCCCGGCTTGCCCCCGCGGGCAAATGCGGGCATCATCGACGCTCGCGGCGAGCGATGCGACTGAGGATCACAACGTCATGAAGCTGGAACGGGATAACGTCAAGGCCGGCCTCTTCGTCCTCACCGGATTGGGCCTGTTCGTCCTCTTCGTTCTGCTGCTGGCCGACTTTCAGGCCCTGTTCGAGCGACAGCAGCGGGTGTCGGTCTATTACCAGCTTGCCGATGGCCTCGGCGGACTTCGCATCGGTGATGAGGTCACCCTCGGC
Organism: Phycisphaeraceae bacterium; assembly: GCA_003552605.1. Classification (GTDB taxonomy): domain Bacteria; phylum Planctomycetota; class Phycisphaerae; order Phycisphaerales; family Phycisphaeraceae; genus B1Sed10-187. Next base: position 2,349 of record PUNN01000028.1, on the reverse strand, counting down.
GATGAAGCGGTCGGCCGGGTGACCGCCATCCGGGATGTGACCGATCCGGACCGGCCCGGGCGCGTGGTGGGCAAGCTCGTGCGCTTCACCATGCCCGCAAGGTACGAGCTGAACTGGGATGCCAGGATCGAGGTCGTCACGCCCCCGATCGGGACCGGCGCCAGGCTCAACATCGCCTCGGTCGGCACGGGTGAACCTTACGACCGCGATCAGCGCATCCCCGATGAGATGCTTCAGGCCGTGGTTGAGATCGACGAGATGGCGCCGGTGATCGGGGCGCACATTCCACAAGGTGCGATCCCCGGCGGCATTGCCCCAAGCCAGGTCACGCAGGACTTCGCCCGGGAACTCGGCATCCAGGACGTGCAGCGGCGTCAGATTCAGACGCTGCTGGCCAACCTGAGCGATGCCAGCGACGATGCACCGCTGATCAGTGCCGAGCTTCGCGAGTCACTGCCCGCCGTGACCGAGCGTCTGACCGCCCTGCTCGATGAGGCCCGGGAGCTTTTCCCGGAGGCGCAGCAGACGATCGAGCACCTGCGCCTCGCCGCGGAGGAGGCTCAGCAGATCGTCAGTCGCCTCGACGATCGCTCCGAGGGCTGGTTCGATGGGGTCGATGCGATCGTCGCTGATGCCCGACAGATCAGCGATCGCACGCGCAGCTTGCTCGAGGAGACCGACCCGCAACTTCGCCGCACGGTTGACAACCTCGCCGAGCTGTCGCAGTCGTTCCGCGATGAGACCATGGTGAAGGTCGATGAGACCCTCGAGGCCGCCCGGGATGGGGCGCGCAGCTTCGATGAGGCCGCCGAGCAGATCGGCCGGCTGATCACCAGCCAGGGCCCGGTGATCGAGCGGACGATGGCCAACCTCCAGCTCACTTCCGATCAGCTTAAGCTCACGGCCATCGAGGTCCGCCGTTCACCCTGGCGGCTGTTGTATGAACCGGAAGCGCGTGAGCTCGAGACCGACAACGTCTACGATGCCGCGCGCTCCTTCGCCCTCGCCGCGGGCGCGCTGCAAAGCGCCAGCGAAAGCCTGCGCGCCTTCACAACAGCGCGGCCGGACGATGAAGCCTCCATCGAGCGAAAGCTCGAACACCTCGATGAACTGTTCGAGCGGTTCCGTGAAGCGGAAACCAGGTTCTGGGATGAGGTCGACCGCCTCGGCCGATGAGCCCATATCCATCACAGCAACCACCGACCTGCTGCCGCCTGTTCCCCCACCCCCACGACCATGCCCGGCCGGCGGAACACATCGCCGGAAACGCGCAGGCCCGGCCAAATGCCCCGAACACCCGCGTTTGCCCGGCGCCGGCCGTCGCGCCCTATCATTGGCCTGACCCCACGATGGAGGCGGCGCGGCGATGAAATACCAGTACTCGCAGTTCGACGGCAGGGCCTTCCCCACCCTCGACAGCCTCTTCCCCCCGCCGCAGGTGATCCAGATCATCCTCGCTTATGGTGAGGATGCGCTCGATGCCATGGATGCCAGCGATGATGAGGATGTCCAGGACTACATCGAGCAGCTTGTCAACGCCGGGCTGATGGAGCGGGATGAAAGCTCGGGCAAGCTGCGGCTGACCCCGAAGATGGTTCGCGGCATGGGCCAGCGGGCGCTGATGGAGATATTCCAGTCGCTGCGCAGCGGCACGCGTGAGGGCCATCCCGCCATCGAGACCGGCCGCAGTGATGAACGCACCGAAGGCACCCGGCCGTGGCAGTTCGGCGACAAGCTCAGCGACCTCGACGTCGCCGCAACAATGCGAAATGCCCTTGCCCGGCTTCGTGGCCAGGCCGCTGAAGCCGGCGCGGCCGGCGGTGTCGAGGCTGACACTGCCGGCACGATCAAGCCGCCGCTGCCGATCAACCCCGTTGATTTCGAGGTCCACAACACCGATGGCCAGGCGGACATGGCCGTCTGCCTGCTGCTGGACATGTCCGGCTCGATGATGCGGTGGGGCCGCTTCTACAACGCCAAGCGGGTGGCCCTCGGCCTCGCGGAGCTGATCACCTCGCGCTTTCCCAATGACACGCTTGATGTCATCGGCTTCTACTCACTCGCCCAGCGCCTGCGCACCGCGGACCTGCCGACGATCATGCCCAAGCCCGTCACGATCCACGACCCGCGGGTGCGCCTCCGCACACCCCTCGAGCAGGCACAGCGCGAGGATACGAAGCTGCCGATGCACTTTACGAACCTCCAGATGGGCCTGCGCATGGCGCGGCAGATGCTCGCCCGGCGCGGCGCGGCGAACAAGCAGATATTCATCGTCACCGATGGCCAGCCCACCGCCCATATCGAACCCGGACCCACGGGCGTCGAGATGCTCTACCTGCTGTATCCGCC
>PUNN01000246.1 GCA_003552605.1 Phycisphaeraceae bacterium | reverse complement strand
TTCATGTGCCGTCTTTCCCGCCTCATGCAGGGGTCGGCCTTCGGTTCAGCCACGGCACGACCGGCACGAATCTACCCTCACCCCAGCCCTCTCCCGCCCCCGGAAAAAGGGGAGAGGGAGCAAGAGCCTTCCGCGACACGTGTCATGCACCCCTCGCCCTGGCCTGCATGCGTTGGCCCTGGTAAAGCCCCCCATTCCCGCTATGATCTTCGCCTGTGCATACACGGGATGTGGATGAAAGCACGGGTCAGGCCCCTGACCCGATCTGGTCGAGCCCGCTGGTGCAGGCGGCGGTGGCCTGGATGGCAGGCATCGCCATGGCGACGGCGTGGGGTACGTTGTGGTCGTGGCTTGCCACCGCAGTGGCGGGGCTGGCCGTCGCCGCGGCGCTGTCACGCTGGCCGGTGGCCGGTCGCGCGGCGTTCCTGATCGCCTTCGCCGCGGTGGGCGCCGGCTGGTACACCGTGCGGGCCGAGCACGTGCCGGCCGATCACATCAGCCGCTACATCGGTGGAGATCGACAGCTCGTGCAGGTGACCGGCACCGTGCATGAGCCCCGCATCGCTCCACCATCGCGTGGGGCGTTCGCCGAGTTCACTTTTCTCTCACCGGGCACGCGGTTTCAACTCGAAGCCGATTCGATCATCATCGACGGCGAAAAACGCCCCACGTCCGGCCGGGTACTGGCACTGTTGAAGGAAGCCGACCCGATGCTGCGGGATGGGCAGCGCATCCGTGCCACGGGCTGGCTGTCTGACATCCGGCCGCCTTCGAACCCCGGGCAGCCCGATTTCAGTCAGATTCTGCCCGATCGCGGCCTGTGGGGCCGGCTGATGCTCGAGACGGCGGGCAACTGGGAATCCCTGGAACCACCCCGCCCACCGCGGGGCCTTTCCCGGCTGCGGCAGGTGGCAGGTGAGGCCGCAGACCGGTCGTTGGCGCTGGGGATGAACGAGCAGGCGGGTGATCCGAATTTGCTGTTTCTCCAGACCATCCTGCTCGGCCGGCCGGAAGCGGAAATCGACGCGATGTACGAAACATTCCAGCGGATCGGCCTGGCACATCTGCTGGCCATCAGCGGGGCACACCTCGCGATCCTGATGGGGCTGGTGTGGCTGGGGACGCGGCTGGTGGTTCGCTACCCGCCGCGCGCGGCGATGGTGGTTCTGGCGGTGCTGCTGCTGTACATGCTGGCGGTCGAACCGCGGATTCCCATCACGCGGGCCGGGATCATGGCGGGGATGTTCTGCCTCGGGGCGATGATCGGGCGCTCGCTGGGCGGGCTGCGGATTCTGGCACTGGCGGCGCTGGCGGTGCTGCTCTGGCACCCGGCGGACCTGCTCAACGCGGGCTTTCAGCTCAGCTTCGGCATCGTCGCCGGCCTGCTGCTGTGGACGCGGCCGGTCAGCCACTGGCTGTGGCCGCCGCCACTGATCGGGGCACAGCAGCACCAGTTCACCACGCGACTGATGCGCACTGGCGTGGATTACCTCGCGGTGAACATCGTGGCGTTTCTGATCGCGGTGCCGCTGGTGGCCTGGCACTTTCAGCTTGTCAGCCCGTTAACCATCCTTCTATGCCTGCTGGCACTTCCGGTGATCACCCTGGTGCTGGCCATCGGCTATGCGAAGATTCTGATCGGGCTGGTGATTCCAAGCGCCGGGCTGATGCTGGCGTACCCGGCCACATGGATGTCACAGATGATGCTGGCCATTGCCGAGCAGGCCGAGACCTGGCCGGGGGCCTACGTGCCGCTGAGCAGCCCGCCGCCGGGGCTGTGGGTGGGGGCGATGCTGGCCACGCTGGCCTGCATCTTCGCCGGTGTGGTGGGCAGCCGATGGCGGGCGGTGGCGGCGCTGGCTGTATGCCTGGCGTGGCTGGCATGGGCCGAGCGGCCGTCGCACCTGATCGAACCATCCGGCGCAGAACGCGTTGCCTTCCGCCTCAACGCCATGGCCGTGCGTGATGGCACGTGCATCGTCATGCGCTTCGATGTCCCTGACAGGCGGCGGCCTTACACCATCATGTTCGACTGCGGTTCCCGGCAATTCTGGGGCCTCGGCGAGCGGATGCTGCCCGATGCGTTCAAGGCCATGGGCATCCGGGAGATCGACCTGCTGGTCATCAGTCACCCGGACCTCGACCACTTCATCGGCACGCTGGATGTGCATGAGCAGGTGCCCATCGGGCAGGTGCTCATCACCCCTCACTGGTTCACCCGCGGCGACAAGCCGGAGGAGGCGCTGGATGCAGCGCCACCGATGGTGCATCACCTGCTCGCCGGTCTTGAAGCGCAACGCATCCCTCTCGATGCGGCCGTCTCCGGCTGGGAAAAGACACTCGGCGATGCCACCCTCACCATGCTCTGGCCGCCGCCGGTGGGCGAAGTTCCGGCCGACATCGATGACAACGATGCATCGATCGTGTTGCGTGTGGATGTGGCCGGACGCAGCGTGCTGCTGACCGGCGACATCGACCGCTATGCCAAGGCCAGGCTGCTCGATGCCCACGCCGCCGGCGAGATCGAGCTCGATGCCGATGTGATGGAACTGCCCCATCACGGTGCGTTTGTCAGCAATTCCGCGGACCTGCTCGCGGCGGTTTCCCCCTCGATCGTCCTGCAATCGAGCGGGTATACCCGCCCGAGTCATCACGCATGGGCTGAAGCACTCGAGGCCCACCCGGACACCCACCGCTGGATCACGCACGAACATGGCATGATCGAACTCATCATCACCACGGACGGTGCCCTGCACAGCACCGCTTTCAACAGCGACCAGACCGTGACCCGTCAATGACATGAATCCGCTCACGGTTCATCAGGCAGGCGAAATGGTGTGCGTGTGTCCGTGGACGGTGACGGTCAATGGCCGAACAGGTTCCTCGGGACGAACATGCCATGGTCCTCGAACCATGCCAGGGCCTCATCGACATCCTGGAACACCTTCGTCGCTGTTTCGGTGATGAAAGGTGAAGGTGTACGGGCCGGTTTCCAGACGACGTAGACTTCCTTGCCGTGCTCGAAGGCGTGTTGAAGCTCGCGTTCGACGCCGCTGGAGAGGCCGGGGATGCCGCCCGGCAGTTCCGGCACGTAGCTGACGATCATGTCCGACTGATCGATCAGCTTGAAGTCGCGCATGTATATCTGACCATCGATGTCACCGGCGATGTCGAGCACCTCCCGGGCGGGCACGCGCACCGGCTGCTGCCCGCCGCTGAACGAACCGGCCTCGGTCTCGACCTGCTGCCGGCCCTCGCGGGCGGCCTCGAGGGCGCGTTCGAGCAGCAGCTTTTCATCGACATCGCCGGGATCGAAGGTGATGAAATGCTCGGCGAGGGCGGCGCGGAAGCGGTCGATCTCGGCGAGCACCTCGGGCATGTTGGCCACGTGGGTCATCGGGAAGGAGGGATATACCTTGCGATAGTCCGGCCGGCAGATCAGCCGCCATGTGGTCTCGGTGGTTTCGTGGTGGCGGCCACGGGCCATGACGTAACATGCCGTGTCGCGGCCAAGGGCCTGCGACAACAGTTCCGTGGCCATGATCTCCTCTTCGCGCCAGACCATGAGGTCCTTGAGCGTGGCATCGGTGTCGTGGTCACGGTGCAGGCGGTGATGCACCATCTCGATGTTGTCCAGCAGGCAGATCAGCAGGTCGGGTTTGAACAACTGCACCTGGTCGAAGTCGAAGGCGGAGAACAGGCCGTGTCGCCAGCGGAACGTGGCGTGGGTGTTGACGATCACATGCTTGTGCTGGTGGGCATCGGCGATGACATCCTTGAACGCCGCGCGGCGAAGGGCATTGAGCCGCGACAGCGGCAGGTCGAGGATGCGGCCCGGCCGCACATCCCGCGCTTCGGCGTACATCATGTCGCCGATGTTGTACAGCATCACCCGCTCACCCCGCTCACCGGCGAGGGCGACGATGCGCTCGAGGTAAGCCTTCTTGTCCATTCCGACCTGGCCGGTCACGATCGCCCGCATGAGCCTGCTCCAAACTTCGCCCCGCTCCGCCACCACGGCCATCGACGCCGCACGCCCGCCTGTCCTGCTCCCGATGCCCCCGGCCCCCGGAACACCGATCCCCCGGGACGGCGGCCCCCGGAACACCGGCCCCGGAACACCGGCATATCAGGCGTCAGCCAC
>PUNN01000336.1 GCA_003552605.1 Phycisphaeraceae bacterium | reverse complement strand
GCTCGGGGTCATGCACATCCAGCATCGCCGCTCCGCCGGCTTCCACCACCGCCGCGGAACGGGCCCACTCGGCCAAGGCCGCGGCGTCGAGCACAAAGCCCCGGGCGGTATTAAGCAGTAATGCCGACGCCCGCAGTTGCGACAGGGCCGCGGCGTCGAGCAGGTGCCGGTTCTCACGCCGCCCGTCGACGTGGATGCTCAGCACATCGCTGCCGGCGTAGAGTGCCGGCTTGTCCACGAAGTCGAAGCCGTAGCTCACCTTCGGTCGAAGCTCCGACTCCGGCAACAGGTCGTTGACCAGCACCCTCATCCCGATCGCCGCGGCGACCTCGCCCACGCGGCGGCCGATCCGTCCGAAACCGAGGATTCCCAGTGTCAGCCGGTCGAGCTGCCGGCCAACCAGATCACGACGTAAGCCGTGGAACACCTCCGGCTGAAGCGGGCCCGCCATCGGCTGGCGCGGCCGCAGATGATCCAGGATCAGGGCGGTGACGTATTCGACCACCGCCTGCGTGTTGGCCTCCGGCGTGTAGACCACCGCCACGTTCGCCCGCCGGCACGCCTCGACATCAATGTTGTCCAGCCCGACGCCAGCGCGGCCGACCACCTTCAGCTTCGGCGCCTTGGCGAGCAGGTCGGCCGTCACCTGCGTATACGTGCGGACGATGAGCGCATCGGCCTCGGCCAGAACATCGTTCCAACTCTCCCCATCATCAGGCCCGCACCAGCAGACCTCGGCCCGCTCAGCAAGCCACGCCGCGCAGACCTCGCTCAGTGTCTCAGCAATAACGATCCGCGGCGTGTGGGGCATTTGGCGGGCTCCTTGGTCAGCAGCGTTCACCTCGCGGAAGCACGGAGGACATCGACCAAGGGCATCCGCAAGGGCCTGAAGCGGGCACACCGCCAAGGATATCGTTCACGCGCGGCCACGGCGCCAGGGCGCCAGGAGGGGGCGGCCGGAGACAGGACAGAACGGCGACACTGCTCGCATCGACGGCGCAGCAGCAGTATCGTAGACGAAGCGCAGAAGACTCCCGCCACTTCCAAAGGGCGGACTCCCCAAAGCCGGCGAACTCACTTCCGGGGGAGGGGCAGGCCACACTTTCCGCGCGCCGGGGCGCTCACTTCCGGGGGCCGCGGGCGCGGGGCTCACTGCCGGGGGCGGGGGCTTACTTCCGGGGGCTTACTTCTGGTAGTAAGCCGCGTTGCGCTCGATGAAGCTATGCCACTCCTCGGGCAGGTCCTCCTCGGGGAAGATCGCACTCACCGGGCACTCATCAACGCACAGGCCGCAGTCGATGCAGGTGTCCGGGTCGATGTAGAGCATCTCTTCATCTTCAAAGTCCGGATCATCCTTTGTCGGATGGATGCAGTCCACCGGGCAGACATCAACGCAGGCCGTGTCCTTGGTCCCGATGCAGGGTTCGGCAATAATGTGAGGCATCGTTCAATCCTTGATTCACGAATCGCGGCGGTCACGCAAGAGCCGACGGTAACCCTCACCGCTCCACAATCCGCCGCTTCTCTACGGGAGTATAGAACTTCCGCGGGGCCCGGCAAGTCATGCACTTGCGCAACTTCACCGTCCACCCGTTCCATCGACCCAGCACCGGTGAAGCATGAATCCGCACACTGAAACAGGGCCGCAAGGCAGGCCTGATGTATGAGAAAATCTAATAGTATGAACTCCTCCCGCCGGACGAGGGTTCGCCCGGAGACCGCCCACCACCCGCGCCACCGCTCGCCCATGAACATCGCCCCCGAACGGCCGGCGTAAGCGAAGCAGCGCCAACCGACAGCCAGCGCCACCTTTTCCACCCGAAGGCCACCGCCCCACGCCCCCACCTACAATCGCCACCCATGAGTGATCAGCCCCACACCGTCGCCCCCACCGATGCCCACGCCCTCGGCCAGCACCCCCTGCCGGTCGATTCCATTGCCAACGGCGACTGCATCACGTTGATGGGCTCGTGGCCGGCTGACAGCGTCGACCTGATCTTCGCCGATCCACCGTACAACATCGGCTTCGACTACGACACCTATGATGACCGGCGCAGCGATGATGAGTACGTGCAGTGGACCAACGACTGGATCAGCGCCTGCACGCGGCTGCTCAAGCCGCAGGGTAGCTTCTACATCCTCATCGGTGATGAATACGCCGCCGAGGCGAGGATGCACCTGAAGAAGCTCGAGCGCGAGAAGAAGCTCGTGTTCCGCAACTGGATCATCTGGCACTACACCTTCGGGCAGAACTGCAAGCTCAAGTTCAACCGCAGCCACGCTCACCTCTTTTACTGCGTGGGCTCCGAGGCATGTTACCGCCGCGGGGAAATCACCAAGAGCGCACCGTTCACCTTTAACCGCGATGCGATCGCCATCCCCAGCGCGAGGCAGACCACCTATGCCGACCGCCGGGCCAACGCCACCGGCAAACTACCCGATGACACCTGGTACCTGCGGCCGCAGGCGATGGTCGGCGACATCGGACGCCACTACCTCTCGGCCGAGATGGACACCTGGTATCAGGCGCGGCTGTGCGGCACGTTCGTTGAGCGTGTCGGCTGGCACCCCTGCCAGCTTCCCGAGGCGCTGCTCGAGCGGATCATCAAGGTCTCGAGCAACCGCGGCCAGATCGTCTTTGACCCGTTCGCCGGCAGCGGCACCACCCTCGCCGTCGCCCGGCGACTCGGCCGTCACTGGCTCGGCTGCGAGTTGAGCGAAGACTACACCGAAAAAGCCCTCGAACGCATCCGCAGCACCCCCATCAGCGATGACGATGGCCCGTCAACGATGGACCTCGCCCGCCAGGACAAAGAAAACCCCCTGCCCACTCGAAAGCGCAGGGAAGCCGCCGCACCAAAACGCTCCCCGGCCCGAAAAACCCGGCAAGAGCCGGCCAACGATGGCAGCGATCAGGAAGCCTCCCCCCTCTTCGGCACCTGAGGGTTCACGACACATGCCGCACCGGGCTCACCGCCGTCTTACACCCTCTCTCATTCGGGAAGGAAAGCCGGAATCAAGCCGCAGCGCATCTGATACACCTGACATCTGCCCCACCTGACACATCAATCCCCCGGCCAACACTGCCCCCCCCTTTTCTGCGCTTTCCGCGTTTTCCGTAGTTCCTCCCACATTCATCAACCACGAGCATTGCCCCCGAGCCTCCAATCCCGCCAGCACAGAAGTCACCTCGAACCGCCCCGCTTCAGCGATGCACCAGGCAATGCCGGCGAAGTGCAACCTCCACGCCTGCAACCACTGCAACACCCGCCACCGCACATCACACGGCTCGACACACAGACAGCCCGGCCAACGCCCCCTTACACATCTTTCGCGCTTTTCGCAGTTGCCTGACCCCGAACACTCGCATTCAAGCCCCGCCATCCCCGTTCTCATCATCTCTCGACTTCTCACCGGCGGCCTGCTCATCGCCTTCGCCATCGGTTGTCACCGGCTCGGTATCTTCTCCGCCCTCGGCTTCATCGCCGATGACCTCGGCCGGCCGCAGCAGTTCTTCCAACGCTGCGAGGCGGCGCTGCTGCTGCTCGCTCGGGTCAGCGCCGAGCAGTGATTCCAGACGCTCGTATACCTCCTGCCCGCGCTGCTTGCGCTCATTGGCGGCAAGCCGCTCGGCCACCGTGGCAAACACATCGAGCAGTTCATCCCGGTACCGCCCCGCATCCTCTTCACCGGCACCCTCGAGCAGCGCATCGGCGCGCCTCACCGCGGCGGAGACCGATTCGACCTCGAGTTTGGCCCCGATCAGCACCAGTTCCCTCTGCCGGCGCTGCGAGCCGGTCAACAGCGCGTTGACCTCGCCAACTTCACGCATCGCCGCCGCGGCCTCCTCGGCCCGGCCCGCATCGAGGTACACCCGGCCCCGGGTCAGCGCCAGTTTCGCCCACGCCTCACGCTCATCCTCCGAAAGCGCTGAAAGCGCCGTGTCGTTGGGCCGGACCGCTTCGATCGCCGCCGAGAGCATGTCCACCTTCAGCGAACGCCGCACCCCCGCCTGCCCGCCAGTGCCGGCCTCTTCCCGCTCGCGAATCGCTGCCACACCCTCCACCACCGCCTCCGTGCCCACCCGGCCGGCCATCGCCACCAGCGCGCTGCGCCAGGCATCGCGCTGTGCGTTGCCTTCAGGCCGGTG
>PUNN01000331.1 GCA_003552605.1 Phycisphaeraceae bacterium | reverse complement strand
CGCGGTGGCATCCATTGCCGGGCGTCTGCACTCTTCACGCACGCTGGTGGACCTGCTGCGGGCGACGCTGCCCGGGGGCTCGATCACGGGCGCTCCGAAAGTGCGTGCAATGCAGATCATCGATGAACTTGAGCCAGTCCGCCGCGGCCCCTATTGCGGCAGCATCGGCATGCTTGCGGGCGACGATTGCACGCTCAACATCGCCATCCGGACCATGATGCTGGAATGGGATGCCCGCCATGGCGGCGGACGGGCGGACTTTTCCGTTGGTGGGGGCATCGTGGCCGACAGCACCGCGGAAGCGGAATATGCCGAGACACTCGACAAGGCCACAGCGATGCGCCAGGCACTCGGCTGGCCGGCGGCCGAAAGGGTCGACAGTTGATCAGATGTAGGCTCGCATTCGGGAGTGATTTGCCGGCACAATTCCGGCCTCGCCCTTGCCTCGGCTGAATGCGACGATTATGGTTGCCATGGTCGTGGACGTTCTCGCCCGGCGAGATGTCGCCGCTGGTGGATCAACCAATGCGGACAGCGCGGATCATCATCGGATCGCTGTTGTGGCTGGCTCTGGCGCTGGGATTGTGGACGCAGGCGCGGGGATTTCAGCCCGGCAGCGATACCTCACAGGCCGCGCGGCTGTTGATGCAGTACAGCTTCACGAGGCCACAGCAGATCAGACTCGAGATGCAGCAGCCAGTATGGACCGCGCCGGGCAACCCCATCTTCATGGCCAATCGCGATGGCAATGTTCGTCGCATCGGCGAAATCTACCGCATCGACAGAACCCGCGGCACACCCGGCCGGCAATATGCCTGGGCGCTCGAAGCGACTGCCATCATCTATCCCGATGCTCCACCGGTCGATCAAGGCGCCCGGCTGCACTTCTATCATGCGGATGGTTCGCTGGAATGGATCATTGAGACACTGCTGCCCCCGCGCAAGCGAGAGGCCCTTGCGGCCGCGTTCAACGAAGCGATCCAGGATCATCGCCACGAAATCTTCGCTTCACTCGAGCCCGTGATCCAGCGCAGCGTGGCCGATGCGTTCCTGCTCTTCCAGCATCAGATCGGCCCGTTTCTCGAGCGACACAGCGATGAACTCGACCTCGTCGGCGCAGACCTTCGTGCCGACATCATCGAGCAGCGGCTGGCCCCGGCGGCACGTGAGCATCTCTGGCCCGTGGTCCAGCGCGAAGCCGAACCGCTTCTGGAAAAGCTCATGCGCGAGATCGGGGAGCGCATTCCCTGGTGGCGCATCGGCCGCATGGCGGTGCAGGATGTGTTCGGTGGCGAGCGCGTTCAGCGCGAGGTCAGGCGCTTCATCGAAGAGGAAGTGTCCGAGGTCGTCGAGGATCACGGCGATGACATCCAGCAGGCCATGCAGAAGGTCATCGAGGACGTCGCCAACGATCCCGATGTTCAGAGGACACTGCGCCAGAGCATGCAGCGCATCATCGAGGATGAACGCCTCAACGCGCTGATGATGCAGTTGGTTCAGGAACTGGTGATCGACAACCCCGCCCTTCATTCGATCATGGAGGCGCACTGGACCGGAGATGAAGCAGTGGAAGCGTTCCGTCTTGCCGGTGAACGCCTTGAGCCGGTGCTTGCCGAAATGGGCCACGCGATCGTGGCCGACAACGACCACATCGCCCCGGAATTTTCCTATGTCCTGCGTGCCGGCCTGTTGCGCATGGACACCCGCTGGTACATGCTCGAGCAGGATGTCGCCGTCGAGCGACCGCAACGGCGCATCACCATCCCCGTCTACCGCGGCGAACGCCCCGACCATGTCCCTGCTGTTACCCCCCGGGAGCCGGCGCCATGAGTGGCTCGGATGCGACCGGGGTGGGACCGGCCCCGGCAGCCGCTGTACACGTCGAAGGGTTCAGCCTCCGTGCCGGCCCCCATCGGTTGCTTGACCACACCGCCGCGCATTTTGAGCCCGGCCGCATCAGCCTGATCGTCGGTGCGAGCGGGGCGGGTAAGAGCCTGCTGCTTCGCATCATCGCCGGACTGCACGGCCCGGGCGATGACCAGGTCCGTGCCGAGGGTCGCATTCATATCGAGCGCCCCGCTTCCAGTTTGGGCAACGCAGCCGCCACCACCGCCAATGCCCCCCCCTCGATCGGTGTGGTGTTTCAGCAGTTTGCCCTGTTCGATGAGTTGACGCCGCTCGAGAACGTGCGATTCGCGCTTGCCCACCGCGGTGCCCGCAGGGCGAAGGACCCGCTGCTGTCCGATCCCGCTGCACTTCTTCAACACCTCAATGTGCCAATGAACGTGCGGACCACCGCGCTGTCCGGCGGACAGCAGCAGCGCCTCGCCATCGCCCGGGCACTCGCACACGACCCGGATGTGGTTCTTTACGATGAGCCGACCTCCGGGCTAGATTCGACCACCGCTGCGCGCGTCGCCTCGCTGATCCGCGAGACACATCGCCGCCATCCCCGGACGGTCATCATCGTTACCCATGACTACACCGCCCTGTTGCCGATTGCAGATGCCTGCTACCTGCTCGACACCAAGACCCGCAGTCTCAAGCGGATCGAGCCTCATGCGTGGCCCGACCTGCCGGGCATGATCCACCCACCCGCGGCGGAGCCGGCGGCCGCGCCCGCCACCGCGCAGGAGGTAGCAGGGCCAGAGCCAGGGGAAAGCGCTGCGACGGGCACAGGTCCATCACCCGATGCATCCACGGTGCCTCCGGCGGATGCCGCAGCCGATTCCACCCCCCAAGAAGCCCCCTCACCGGCGGTCGCCGCCCCCGCTCCCCGGCCACGCCTGGGCACATCCCTGCTCCGCAGTGCCAGCACCGCACTCGCGAGCGCCATGGTCGCCACGAGTCGGGGGGCGGAAACCGCGGCGGAACTGCCCTACCGCCTCATACCGACTTGGCCGAGCCCGCGATGGGGGGTGCGTTACGTCTGGCACTATCTGCTGCTCGTCGCGGGCCCTTCGGCGTGGGTTTATCTGGCCATCATCGGGGCCATCCTTGGCTTCGTCGCCACCGACTTCATCTTCCGCTTCATGCCCTACACCGAATACACCGAGCCCCTGCTGACAGAAGCATTGCTCGAAGGCGTGGGGTTTGCCCTCTACCGGGTACTGGTGCCGTTGATGGCCACCGTCCTTATCGCAGCGCGGTGTGGTGCCGCGGTGGCGGCGGATGTCGGCGGCCGAACCTATAACCGGCAGTTCGATGCCATGCGATCGCTGGGCGCCCCGCCCCGCCGCTACCTGCTGACAGGCATCCTCTACGCCTTCCTGCTCGGCACCCCCCTGCTGGTGCTGCTGAGCTTTTTCACGGCCCGGCTGATGAGCTTGGCCGTCTTTACCGTCACGCACCCCCACTACGGCCCATGGGTCTGGCGGCAGAATTTCCACGGGGCGCTCTGGACGCCGGACCGGTTTCTCTACGAAGGCACCGGCTGGATGCTGGCGAAAGTTCTTTGCTGTGCCGCCGGTATCGCCGTGATCGCCTACCACCGCGGCGCCGCCCCCAAACCCTCCGGCCGCGCCGTCAGCCGCGGCGTGACCTCGACCATCCTTTGGGCAACGATCTTCGTCCTGCTGGTCCACTTCACCTTCGCCTTCTTCGAGTATTGACCCCCTTCCGGCGCCCGCTGACACCCGGCGCCAGGGCTTGAAGGATCCAATGGCTCCAGGTACACCCCGCCCCAACCCCCTACCGCCCGCTGACACCTACCCATCTTTCCTTGCGTCACATCGTCCCACCATCGCCAGCATTTCCTCCCATCCTCTTCCTCACCGCCTTACCGGGTGCATGACATGTATCGCGGCTGGTCGACCGTGTCTCCCCTCTCCCTTGGGAGGAGAGGGGCCAGGGGGTGAGGGCGCGTTCGGGCGGGTCCTGCGTCGTTTCCCTCACCCCAGCCCTCTCCCACCCCCGGAAACGGGGAGAGGGAGCAAAACGCGTTCTGCGACATGCGTCATGCGTCATGCGAGCTTTGCCCCGACACGGATGCATGACATTTCTCGCGGGTGATCCGGATCCTCGAATAAACTCGCTGGCATGGTCAGCGGGCTGTCTCACTTCCGGCGGCAGCCCGATGGCCATGTCGGTGGCCATGAACACTGCCAAGGCATCCGCAGCCGCATGGCCATCGGCCGGGGACGGCCGCTGACCATGCCACCCCATTT
>PUNN01000475.1 GCA_003552605.1 Phycisphaeraceae bacterium | reverse complement strand
CATCGCGGGCGCATGACACGCGCCGCGGCAAGTCGAGCATGGCTGGCTGTCTCAGCGGGCTGTCTTCAGCCCCATGGCCATGGCGGCCCGTGACCGGGGGCGCCGCATGGCCATCAGCCGAAGTTCCGGGGCGGCTGCTGACCATGCCACTCTCACCTGCGTGCGTTCGCCCTGCATGTTGCGGCGGTTGTGGCGACTGATACCATGCGTTCGTTTGGGTGTTTCTGGTCGTGTGTGTGAGGAATCGCCATGCTCAAGGGTTCGCTGCTGCATCCCGGGATTCTCGAAGCGCTTGGCCGCGCTGGGCACGGCTCGAAGGTGCTCATCGCCGATGGCAACTATCCCTTTGCCACGCGGCTGGGCCCGCGCGCTTCGCTGGTCAACCTCAATCTCTCACCGGGCATCGTCTCGTGTACGCAGGTGCTCGAGGCGCTGGTCAGCGCTGTGCCGATCGAGGCCGCGGCAGTGATGGCGACGCTCAAGACCGGCCCGTACGCCATGACCGACGACCCGCCCATCTGGGCTGACTTTCAGCAGATTCTCGCCGGTGCCGGTTATGAAGGACAGCTCGAACAGATCGAACGGTTCGCGTTCTACGAGGCTGCCGGCACTGAAGATGTCGCACTGACCATCGCCACGGCCGAGCAACGCATCTATGCCAACCTGCTGCTGACCATCGGCGTGGTCATGCCGTGACCTGACGTGACAGGTCGCGAAAGCGGTGGCCGGTCCTGCTCCGATTACCGGTTCGGCTCCGAGGGCCGGGGTGCTTTATGGGGCCGGGATCTGGCGAGATCGCCGCTTCAGGCGGTGCCGGGCCGAAGCACCTTCTCTTCGAGGCTCTCGATCTGGCGTTTGAAATCGGGTTCAACCTTGAGGCGTTGATCGACGATGGTGATGCCGTGCATGACGGTGGTGTGATCGCGCCCACCGAAGAACATGCCGATCTCCTGGAGGCTGAAACGGGTTCGCTTCCGCGCCAGCCACATGCACGCCTGACGTGGCTCACTGATGCTGCGGTGGCGCCGCTTGGACTGAAGCTCGGACAACTTGACCCCGTAATGGGCGGTCACCACATCAACGATCTTCTGGAGCGTCACCTGCGCCGCGGCGCCGGTGGGCGCCGGCTCGCCGAGCACCTCGCATGCCAGTGCGAGGTCGACTTCGCGTTCCTGGAGCGCGGCGTGGCCCTGGAGGGTGTTGAGCGCCCCTTCGAGTTCACGTGCATTGGTGTCGATACGGCTGGCGATGAACTCGATCACATCATCCTGAAGCTTCAACTGACGCAACCTTGCCTTGGATCGTACGATCGCCACCCGCATCTCGTAGGAGGGCTTGCCCACATGCGCCACCAGCCCGCATCCGAAGCGGCTGACCAGCCGCTCTTCGAGTTCGGGCAGTTCCGAAGGCGGTGAGTCGCTTGAAAGCACGATCTGCTTGTTGGTCTGGTGCAGGGCATTGAAGGTGTGGAAGAACTCTTCCTGCGAGCTTTCACGGCGCGCCAGGAAGTGGATGTCATCAATCACCAGCATGTCCACGTGCCGGTAACGGTAGCGGAACTGCGTCATCAGCCCGCGCTGCACGCAGTCGAGGTAGTGCGTCATGAACGTGTCGCAGGAGATGTAACAGATGCGGGCATCGGGCTCGCGGCCAAGGATGGCCTGGCATATTGCCTGGAGCAGGTGCGTCTTGCCGAGGCCCACACCGCCGTGGATGAACAGCGGGTTGTACGCATGGCCGGGCGCGTTGGCCACGGCCACCGCCGCGGCGTAGGCCAAGCGGTTGGCGGGGCCGGTGACAAAGTTCTCGAAGGCGTGGTCCGGATGCAGCGGCACCTCATCGGCATCGGGATCGTCGGGGAACATCGGGCCGCCCGACACTGAGATGCGGCGGGGTGGCACGGGTGCCCCGGGCTGCACGGCTGTGGCCGGTGCCGCGAGATCGGCCTGCCCGTTGCCGTTGCGGACTCCACCGCCTCGCATGGGGCCGATACCGCTGTCGGCGCCGTCCCACTCGCCCCCGTCCGTCTCCGATTGCGGCTCCACCGACACCGCTGCGCCGGAATCGTCGACATGCTCGGGTTCGACGGCCGCCGCGGCCGCAGCGCGGTCCGGCTCATCCTCGCTGGCGACGAAGCGCACGGCCACGAGCGCGCCGGTGACGGCCTGCGCTGCTTCCTGGAACTGCTCGATGCAGTGACTCTGCAGGTATTTCTTGTGAATGCGGTTATCGGTGAAGATGCGCAGCAATCCCCCGTCGATGCGCTCCGGCCGCAGGGTCTCGAACCACTGTCGACAGATTGTACCATGGACCCGCCGCAAATACGCCATCATGCGGTCCCACAGCGTTGGATCGAGCCTGCTCATTACGGCTCCACGTCCTGTCAGTTTGACGGATCTGATGATCAACCCCTGTACAGATGGCAAGGCACTGAAACCTCACTTTCAGTGCGAATGAATCACGCTACGATGGAGAGGCGAGCCTGTCAAACCCCGGTGGGCAGGCAGTGAACGGTCCGGGCACGTAAAATGCCGCCCCTGCGGAACATGGATGAAATGCGACTTTTTCTTTTCGATGATGCGCGTGGCTGCTTCGGACCGCTGACCGATCTGCGGGCGAGCTTCGAGCTGCGCACCGGCGCCGGCCTCACCCGCTGGCGCATCGAGCACGCCCTCGGCGCGGCGCCGACCGGGTTGATGGTGCCGCCGAAGCTGGCCGGGGTGGTGGGGCAGCGCTATGCACTGCCGGTCAATGAGCCATTGACGTCGGCCGAGGCTGATGCGGTACTCCTGGTAAATGGCCGCTGGCCCGGAGTTGTTGAAAGTGAGGCCGTGCGGCGCCTCGAGGCCGGCTCGATGCTGGTTCAGGCCGATGGGCAGCTTGTCGCCGCGTGTCTTTCACCAGCCGATGCGCAAGTGCTTGTCGATGCGCGATATGACCCGGCCGCATTGCCCGCAACACACGCGAATCGCATTGAGCAGAACCTGCTGCTTGAGCGGCCGTGGGATATCCTCGATCAGCTCGAGGCATCGCTCGATAAAGATGCAGCTTACATCGACTTACCCGCATGGCGCGGGCGCGAGTCTCACATCATGCTCCGCCACGGTTATGCCTTCAAGGCAGCGCGCGATGCCGTGCTGCATCCCGGCATCGCTGTCGACACCACACGCGGGCCGGTCTACATCGGCGAAGGTGCCGTGGTTCACTCCATGGTCACGCTCGAAGGCCCGTGTTACATCGGCAGCGGCAGCACCATCATGCCCCATACGAGCATCCGGGCCAACACCATCATCGGCCCCGTGTGCAAGGTTGCCGGCGAGATCAGTTTCTGCATCATCCACGGCTACAGCAACAAAGCTCATGCTGGCTTCCTTGGCCATAGCCTCGTTGGGCAGTGGGTGAACCTCGGGGCTGATACGACCGTCAGCAACCTGAAAAACACTTATGGAACCGTGCGGATGCAGTTGACGCAGACGCGGCCGGGAGAGGATTCGGGCCGTCAGTTCCTCGGGCCGCTGATTGGTGACTACGTGCGAACCGCCATCGGGACGCGGTTGACCACTGGTGCCTGCATCGGGACCGGGGCGATGCTGGCGATGTCGAGCTTCAGCCCCCGCTTCGTCGCCCCGTTCAGCTTCTGCACGGATCAGCGTACTGAACCGGCCGACCCGCCGCGGTTCTTCGCTACCGTCGAGGCGATGCTTGCAAGGCGCCAGGTCGTCCTCGGGGAGGCCGAGCGGGCTCGAATCGAGGCACTGATGAGCGAGGCGATCGAAGGTGGGCAGGTGTGATCGCCTGCCGCTTCCATCGCGATCAAGCCGACCGGCGGGAGGCGAAGACGGATGGACGCTGGACAGGTGTAGCCGCACGGACGCCCCATCCGGGCGAGAGTAAAGGTGCCGCAGTGATGTGAGGGCCGATTCGGGGTGCATGTCACATGTGTCGGGGAGCCTTTGTAGCCAGAGAAGGTCGGCTGGCTGCGTCAGCGGCTTGCGGGGGTGTACGCAGCCGATGGCCATGCGGCCTCAGGGCTCAGGACGCCCCGAGCGCCTTGCGGCCTCGCATGTCCATCGGGCTGAAGACCCCCGGAAAGCCCGCTGACCATGCCCCCCCGGGGTTACCCGCCGCGGCGCGTGTCATGCGCCCCCTCACATCACCGCCTGAACGCCTGGGCTGCATT
>PUNN01000236.1 GCA_003552605.1 Phycisphaeraceae bacterium | reverse complement strand
GTCTGGGCGAGCCCCTCGCCTTCGTAGCTGATCTGCGGCAGTGTCGCCGGATCGTTCAGCGACACATCGGGGTCGTCGAGGGCCATCAGCAGCACGAGGAGGGCGCCATCACCATCGGCGCCGATGACATCGAGCCACCGATTCTCCTGAAACCGGCTGTGCCCATCGAGGGCGTAGAAGAAATCGCTTCCCCGGGTCACGAGGCCATCGGAAAACGCCGGGTCGGTCGGCCATAGCACCTGCCCGAACAGGTGAGCATCACCGTGGGGGCCGGTGAGCAGAAACCGCCCTTCTTCCGCATCGGTCTGCACCTCGTTGAACTCGGGCGTGTTCAGCCGCCAATGGGTGCCATCATCGGAACTGTCGGCCACCATGTAGAGCGCCTCGGCACCCGAAAGGCCCGAGTAATCGCTCATGAACGCTCGGGTCTGGTTGGAAACACCCGTGACGGAACCGGCCACCACCGCCAGCCCGCTGCCGTTGTCATGGGATCGCACCTCGACAAGGTCACCGGTGCTGCGGTTATCCACCGCGTCGGCCGGATCGCCGGCGAACAGCAGCGACTGCGTGGCCGGATCGCTCGTGCGGCCGCCCCCGATGGCCCACGGCACACCGTGACCAGTGATGCGGATGCTGCCGAGGTCCGGACCGCTGTGGGCGTTGGCCGGAC
The DNA here is from genome assembly GCA_003552605.1 of Phycisphaeraceae bacterium. GTDB lineage: Bacteria > Planctomycetota > Phycisphaerae > Phycisphaerales > Phycisphaeraceae > B1Sed10-187. The sequence goes on along the minus strand of PUNN01000236.1, from coordinate 3,518 downwards.
GTTGCCTGCGCGCGGTGATGGCCGAGACGAAATCATCCTCATCCTGATAGCGGTTGCGGTTCATCACCACCCCGTGAGGCCGATCGAGGTAGGTCAGGCCCCACACCTGTTCGGGGTTCTGTGGTTCGACGTCTTCCGATTCCGGTGGATAGTGCAGCAGGGCCCACAACGTCCCGCCGCGCTCGGCATCCCACGTCCGATCGCCCTTGTTGCCGTGAAGCCGGTCATACTGCCACAGCACGCCGGGCCTGTAGTCCTCGGGGACATGCTTGAGTGCGAGATTGGCCGTGCCTTCACCGAGGAAGAGGTTGTTGTCGTTGGCAAGGTCCGGAGCCAGCCCCAGGCCCGAAAAGCGCACCGACCGTTCGATGGGGACAGCGCCGAAGTAGGTGCTCCACAGCGAATACGCGGCGTTGGGCGCCTCATCATAGATCGATGAGCCCGTGGCCCGCGCGTAGGCGGTGGCATAGGGGCCGATGAACTGCCACGGATACTGCTTGTAACCGATGCCTTCACCGCTCCAGCCGCCGCTTTCCGGTTCGGTGGTCAAGCTCGCATGCAGATACCGGGTGATGCCCTGATGTGCCTGATCGAGCATGCCCTGGTGCACCGGCTCATCCGTGGCCAGCAGTGTCAGGCCCGCCGAGCCATAGCGCACACCGTGCCAGTTGTTGGCCCGGGCGTGATCACCGGGCCAGCCGCCGCCACCGGATGCCAGCAGGGACTGCCCCATTTGATGAAGCTCGGTCGAGACCGTCTGCCGGAAACCGCCCTCATCCCAGACATCCGAGTCGCGCGTCAGGTCATACGCGATGGCCACGCCCGTGCCCATCATCCCCCGGCCGAGGCTGCGCCAGGAAGGATCGCGCCAGCTCGATGCCCCGGGTGGGCCAATGCTTTGCCAGTCATGAAGAATCCGCTCCACCTCCTGGCGGGCGGCTTGGGCGTACTGCCGATCGCCTGTAGCGAGGTAGAGCGTGGCATTGTCGCGCGCCCGGTAGGCGTATTCGTACACCGGATTGGCCGTATCGACTGGCTCGAAGCCCTTGAGATGATCGATCATGTCGCGATAGGGCGCCTCGGCAGCGCGTTCGCGGATGCTGTCGACTTGATCGGCATCGAAGAACAGCCGCGGGCCTTCACCGGCTGTGGCTGAAAAGGGTGCTACGGCCAGCAGGCTCAGGCCGATGGCGGCCCCTACCAACATCCTGCGCCCCACAGGGCGGCGACGCCGGTCATTCAAACGGTGTCGGTGCATGAGCGATACTCCCGGCAAGCAGGGCCGGCCACGCCGAACGCATGCCCCGACCCGAGGGATGAGCGAAGCCGCGCGGGGCTACGACAACTTGCGATTGTATCAGTTGCACACAGGGGTGCGGGATCGGTGGCCTCTTGAGCCCCCTGTCGCATCAGGCTGCAGTGGCAAAGCTTACGCGCCTGCGCCCCGGTGGAGCGGACGGGGTGGATGCGGGACCTCGGAGGCCGGTTTGATGGATGCGCTGGCTTCAATCGCCAACTTCCTCGACCTCGGGTTGTGATGGCATTCGGGACATTCCTATTACCGCCGCCTTCATCTCGTTGTACCGCGTTCCCCGCCTCCCGCGCGGGGCGCGTTCCTGGCCCGATTCGGGGTGATGGACACTTGCAGTGGCCCATTGGCCCGTCGTGATCATGGGCAGGGCGGTCTGTGGGTTTTCAGATGGGGGCCGTCGCCTCGGCATGCGGGGTCGTCGGCGTGAAAGAAGATGCGTACCCGCCCGTGATCCCGAGGGGCACCAGACAGGTGCCAATCCCCGGCCTCAGAACCCTGCTGGGTGTTGCCCGGCAATCGGGGCGGGGCGCGATGCCCCAGGATCGGGTGTTCACGTTGGTCGTTACTGCCTGACGTTGCCCCCGGTCAGACAGCGCGACACCACGTCCTCTTGGGGCATAGACACGACAGCCTCGGGTCCCGTGAGCTGCAAACACCACCAACACGACCATGTATGCAATGAATGTTGCCTTGACCATGCATGCATCGCATCACCCGCAAGCAGTCGCCACCCGCCGCGGGTGGTCGAAGCCGGGAACCAGTGACGATCCTACCGGAAGTCGGCGGAGTTGATATCCTGCCGGTAGCCACCTCCGAGCCGAGTGGCACGCCTCATGACCGCGGGCTCACACCTTGAGCCCACGTTTCCTGGCGTGGCGGATGATCTCACCCCGCACGAGATAAACCACATCCTTGGCGATATTGGTCGCGTGATCGGCGATCCGCTCGACGTGCCGGCCGCAGGATAGAAGCCGGATGTGGTTGGTGAGCAGGTCCGGCTTCTGACGCATCTGCTGCTCGACCCTGTCGTACATCGTGCCGTGGAGCGAGTCGACATCATCGTCCATGCGGCGGACCTCATCGGCGAGATCGGCATCGAGGTTCACCAGTGCATCGAGGCTGCGTTTGAGCATCATCTGTGCCTTGGATGCCATCTCGTAGAGGCCGCAGGCATCGTCGCCTACCGGCTCCGCCTTCGACATCTCGATCGCATGCCCGGCGATGTTCGCCGCGAGGTCGCCTATTCGCTCGAGGTCGTGGTTCATCTTCAGCACGGCAACGATGAAGCGAAGATCGTGGGCCACCGGCTGATACAGCGCAAGGGTGGCCAGGCACTCTTCTTCGATATCGACTTCCTTGAGATCGATGTCCCGATCGCGTTCGATCACGCGCTGGCCCTCTTTCGCATCACGCTGCCGGACGGCATCAATGGCCTCCTGGAAGTTGGCTTCGACCAGAGCGCTGAGGTTGAGCATCGACTGCTTGAGCTTATCCATCTGGCGTTGAAAGTGAACAGACATCGGTTACTCCGGGGGTGTGCCACCGCTGCGCGACCGACTGGCGGTACGGCAGGCGGGCAGGTGAAAACGGGTGTGGTGATGGTCGGGCACCACCGCCGTCGCCGGGGATGATTGGGCGCCCCCGACCGGTTCCATCAGCCTCATGGGTGCTGCTCCACCGTGGGTTGAGGCGACGGCTGCTGATCGCCCGGATGGTCATCGCCGCTGCGGCCCGGCCGTTTGGCGGTGGCCGTTGCAGGTTGAAGGTGCAGGCGGAAGGTGCTGCCGCGGCCGGGGCGGCTGTCGACACTGACGTGTCCACCGTGGGCCTCAGCGATGTGCTTGACGATTGCCAGTCCCAGCCCCGTGCCGCCCAGTGCCCGGCTGCGGGCACGGTCAGTGCGGTAGAACCGTTCGAACAGCCGCGGCAGATGCTCGGCGGCGATGCCCTGGCCTTCATCGGCCACCTCGATACGGACCTCGTTGGCCTCCTCGACACCGCGGGCAACGACATGGCTCGCTTCCGGACTGTACTTGATGGCATTGTCGAGCAGGTTGACCACGGCCTGCTCGAGCAGGGTCGCATTGATCCGTGCGGTAAGGTCGGACGGGCAGTTCACAATGACACTAATCGCCCGGGATTCAGCTTTGGCCTGGCAGGTCTCGAAGGCGCTTTGAAGAATCGGTGCAAGCCGAAGCGGCTTGAG
>PUNN01000301.1 GCA_003552605.1 Phycisphaeraceae bacterium | reverse complement strand
GGTGGGGCGGGGGCCGAAGCGCTGCGCTTCAGGAGCCGGGGCGGTCGGTGGACTCGGGTTGGGGGTCGGCGGCACGGGTGGTGTCCGCGGTGGGGGCGGATTGGGGGTGGTCGAGGGGCTTTCTCGTGTCGGTGGCGTTCTGCTCGGACTTCTCGTTGCCGGCTTTTTCGACATCGTCCTCAATGCCTTGCAGGCCGCGCTTGAACTCGACGATCCCCCGGCCGAGACTGCGGCCGACCTCAGGAAGGCGGCCGCCGAAGATCAGCAGGGCGAGCACGCCAAGGATTACCAGTTCAGGCCAGCCGGGTGACCACAGCGACAGGATAGGGGCGTATAAGTTCATGTAATTTCCGGGGTTACGAGGTCGGCTCTCTCGGCAGACGGGGCCGAATATCCGTCCACGAGGGAACCCTCAGTCGCTTGGCGGCGGACAATCCGCACCTACAGGTCATTAAAGCGGCTCCGGGTACGGGAGTCAAACGAAGAGCCCACGATTGAAGGGCGAAGGGGGGAATGACACGTGAGGCGGAGTGCCTCCGCGGGCGGCATGGGCGGCGGGCTGTGTTCAGTTCGATGGGCATGTCGGTGGCCATGAAGCGGCCAAGTGCCAACGGAGCCGTAACGGGGGCATGGCACGTATCGTGGCTGACCGATCGGGCCTTCACTCCCCTCTCCCCCGGTGGAATGACTGCGAGTGAAAATCGGGGGTGAGGATGGGTTCGGACGGCCACTTCGCTGTGCCCCTCACCCCCGCCCTCTCCCGCAGGCAGAGGGGGTGGGAAAGCCTGTCGCGACATGTGTCATGCACCCTTCACCTTGTTCGCCGGGCGCGCGGCGGTTTACGGCGCGGTGGCGGGGTTGCTATGCTTGGGCGCTATGAACGCGAATCTCGACATTCAGCAGCGGATCGCCCAGTGGGAGAACATGACCGAGGCGGATCCGGACAACGCCATGGGCTGGTTCAGCCTCGGCAACGCCTACAAGGATGCCGGCCGGCCCGATGATGCGGTCAAGGCCTTCCAGAGCTGCATCGAGCGGGACCCGACCTACAGCAGGGCCTACCAGAACCTCGGGCAGGTACTGATGCAACTCGGTCGGCGTGATGAGGCCGCGGAGCTTCTGACCCGCGGCTACCGCACGGCAGCCGAGCGCGGTGATGTCATGCCGCAGAAGGCGATGGGATCACTGCTGGAAAAGCTTGGCCGCGAGGTGCCGGATGTGTCGGACCTTCAACCGAAGGTTGAACTGAGTGGTGACCAGATGATCGACCGGCGCACCGGGCAGGTTGGCACAAAGATGCCCGATCCACCGATGCGCGGTCCCATCGGGCAATTCATCCAGGCTCACTTCACGCAGGAGACCTGGCGTGAGTGGATCGGGATGGGGACCAAGGTGATCAACGAACTGCGGCTGGATTTCTCGATTCCGGAGCACCAGGACATCTACGAGCAGCACATGCTCGAGTATCTTGGCTTCACCCGTGAAGAGGCCGAGGCCTACGCCGCGCAACAGGAATCCTCCACCAGTTACCCCCCCGCCCCCGGAAGCCCCCCGAAAACTCCCCCGTAAGCTTCCAGAAGACTCCCGGAAGGTCCCGCTCTCCGAAGCCCCGGGCCCCCTGGCCGCCCGGCAGTGCCAGCAGGGAAGCCCGTTTCCACCATGCCAGTACCGTGGCCGCCGCGAAGATGCGCCGTATAACGCCTCCTGAACCCCCTCCCCCCGTAGGGGCCCACCATTCGCACCCCGCTGCCGCAGGGCGGCCGGGTCAAGCAAGGAAAGTCCATCATCATGCCTCAACTCGCCCTGATCGGCTGCGCGCACATCCACACCCCATCGTTCGTGAAAAAGTGCAAGGAGCGGGATGACCTGCAAATCCGCTGTGTGTGGGACCATGATGGCGACCGCGCGGCGAAAAACGCCGCGGAACTCGGCTGCGATGTCGAGAACGATCTTTCGCGGATATGGTCCGATGATGAAGTCGGCGCTGTCATCATCTGCGCCGAGACCGACCGGCATGAATCGCTGGTGATGCCCGCAGCGGCGGCTGGCAAGCACATGTTTGTCGAGAAGCCGCTCGGCTTCGGCGGCGATGATGCCCGCCGCATGGCCGCAGCGATCGAGAATGCGGGGGTGTATTTCCAGACCGGCTATTTCATGCGGTCGAGCGGCATCCATCAGTGGCTGCGCAAGCACATCGGCGCGGGCAGCTTCGGCACCATCAGCCGCATCCGCCACAGCAACTGCCATGGTGGGGCGCTCGGCGGCTGGTTCGACACGGATTGGCGCTGGATGGCCGACCCCGCGATTGCCGGCTGCGGCGGGTTCGGCGATCTCGGCACCCACTCGCTGGACATCCTCATGTGGCTGATGGGCGACGTCGAGCGCGTGACCGGGGATATCCAGGCGGTGATCAATCGCTATGAAGGCTGTGATGAATCGGGCGAAGCGCTGCTGCGGTTCAAGTGCGGCGCCGTGGCCACGCTCGCCGCGGGCTGGGTGGATGTGGCCAATCCGCAGACGGTGCTGGTCAGCGGGACCGAGGGTTTTGCGCATGTGGTCGATGGCAAACTTTTTGCCAAGGGTAAGGCATTTGATGGCGAGGGCAAGGCGCTGCGTGAGATCACCGACCTGCCGGCGGCGAGGCCGCATGCGTTCGATTTGTTCCTCAATGCGGTGGCGACGGGTACGATGGATGAAGCGATCGGCCTTGTCAGCCCCGCTGAGGCCGCCGCGCGCAACCTGGTGATGGAGGCGATTTATGCGAGCGCACGTGAGCGGCGGTGGGTGGAGATGGGGCGAAGCCAGGGTTGACGGTTGCGTGCTGATACATCCGGAACCACGAAAGGTCGGCCGGCCCGGACCCCGCGCGACAAGGAACGATGAGAGATGTAAAAGGCCCGCGGCATGACCGCGGGCCTTTCAGCTTCCATCGGGTGGATCACTGAGGGGCGGAGGCGAACGTCGCGGCCGCACAGAAACTGTCACGCCACGTGCGATTCAGCGTTCCACCTTTCGAGCCGGCTTCAGCCAACCAGGCCTCGACCTCAGCCCTGTGGCATCTCGGGCATCTCAGGCATTTCGTCCATGTCCGGCATGTCCATCCCGTTCATCTCGGGGGCGGGCTTGTCCTGATTGTCCATATCTACATGGACGTACCACTGTCCATCGCGCTGAATCATCGCGATCTCGTCTTCCTCGGTCGTGCCGTCTTCGAAGGTAACTTCGATCGTGACTGTCGCCCGGTCGCCGTCGATCTCCTCATTGACCACGCGAACCCGGTCAATGGCGCCCCGCTCTTCTTCCACCTCCTCGGACATTTCGCCGGCCTTGTCCTCGATGGCGCCACGAATCATGGCCGGAGCTTCAGGATCGAGATACTCCACGGCGCGGCTGCCGTCGCCATCCATCATCGCGTTGTTGAAGTTGAGGGCTACATCGCCGGGCCCATCGGTGCCGCCGCAGGCTGTCAGTGCCAGCATGCACACCATCACGGGTGCGATCCACATGGTTTTCCTTGTCATCGTGTGTGCTCCTTATCAGGCCCCGATTGTGAAAGAACAGGTTGCACCGCCGGGCCGCGGGCCAGCGATCCGGGATAGATCACCCGGCGGGAACCGAACGCAAAACGCATCTCGTCGAACTGGCCGTCGACTAGGTCCAGACCAGCCTTGTCATAGGCACGCCAGATCAACTCCGAGCAGTAGAGTTTTTCGGGATCATCAAGGTCAAGCGCTCCATCGAAGGGAATCGCCTTTGCCGCCGCGACAAGCGCCCACTCGGAGGCGGCTGCGGCGTGTGCTGCATATCCATCCGTGACGCGATAGATACGCCACCGCTGCACTGCGGGATCGGCCAGCAGTGCTCCGACAGTCACCCGCTGCACCTCGCCGCCGCGCCGATTGCCCTGCTCATCAAGCCTTGCCGGAGTGGCGTGGACGGCAAGGGCCCCATCAGATTCGCCGGTTCCGCCCGCGACCACGATGGCACAATGACTGTACTCGGTTCGTGGATCACTCGCCGAAACGACCACACCTTGCATCGTCCCGGTCTGCATCAGAATGATGTCGCCCTTGCGAAACGTTGGAATGGCGGATTCCGTGCGATAAAGCAACCCTGTTTCTGTAAAATCTCGCTTTCCCGCATGGGTCGTGTCGAGGGTTTGGGTTGGGGGTTGGGTCTGAATCACGGCGTTGCTCAAGGCTCCTGGTTAGGGGTGTTGGTT
>PUNN01000157.1 GCA_003552605.1 Phycisphaeraceae bacterium | reverse complement strand
CCACGGACCGCACCGCGGCCAGGTCGCCGGCAAGCTCGTTGTGCGTGCCGCTCATGGGTTCCTAAAATACCAGCTTCGCCCCCCCGCCGCGCCCGCAGGTGGGCTGGACTGCTGCGAAGGCAAGGCCACCATGACCATAAGGGTCAAGGCCGCGCCCGGAACAGGGTCACACTGTGCCAGGCGGCCAAGGCTGACCGCAGGCCCGCATAGCGGCCGAACAGTCAGGGACCGACCGCCAGCCTGTCACACTCGGGCGGAGTGAAGAGGCGGGGTGAATGCATCCAGGCCTGCGACCGTTTCCTCACGAGAACGCCACCATGACCACCACCAGCACCACCAGTCCATACAGCGGCAGCTATGAGCTCGAGTTCGAGCGACCGCTTGTCCAACTCGAGCGGCAGATCGAGCAGCTCGAGAAACATCTCGCCGCGCAGAACCAGGATCCGGGCACCAGCGATGAGGACTTCGCAACCGAGATACGCAAGCTTCGCGAAAGCCATACAGTGATGCTGCGGAAGATCTATTCGAATCTTGGCGGGGCTGACACGGTCAAGGTCGCCCGCCATCCGGGCCGGCCGCAGTCGGTGGATTACATCCGCCATTGCGTCAAGGACTTCTGCGAGCTTCACGGCGATCGCCACTACGGTGATGACCGGGCGATCATCACCGGCTTCGGCCGGATCGGGGCTCACAAGTGCATGGTGGTGGCGCACAACAAGGGCCGCGACACCCGCGAGCGGCTGGCCTGCAACTTCGGCATGGCCCACCCCGAGGGTTATCGCAAGGCCCTGATGAAGATGAAGCTGGCCGAGAAGTACGGCCTGCCCATCGTCACGCTGATCGACACCCCGGGCGCATTTCCCGGCATCGGCGCTGAGGAGCGGGGACAGGCCGAGGCCATCGCGGTCAACATCATGGAGATGAGCCGCCTGCGCGTGCCGCTCGTGGGCGTGATCATCGGCGAGGGCGGCTCGGGCGGGGCACTCGGTATCGGCGTGGCCGACCGGGTGGCCATGCTTCAGTACGCCTGGTACAGCGTGATCTCGCCCGAAGCGTGCTCATCCATCCTCTGGAAGAGCGGTGAACAGATGACCCGCGCGGCTGAGGCACTCAAACTCACCGCCGCGGACAACCTCGAGAACGGCACCATCGACCACGTGATCGATGAACCACTCGGCGGTGCTCACCGCAACCCGACGATGACCATGGAGCGCATCGAGAAATGGATCAGCCAGGCCCTGCGCGAGCTTCGCCGATACAAGCCCGACAATCTCCTGAAGCGCCGCTACGACAAGCTGCGCGCCATGGGACAGGTCACGGAGACCTCGTAAATCGCTCCTGCTCACGGCACAGCACCATTTGCCTATCGCGCCATTCGTATAAGCCCCCCCTTTGCACCGCCTGCCGGCTGGTGGGTTGCGGCTCGGCCACGCTGGACTGCAAGGCACTTCCTGCCGCAGATTACGCAATTTCGGAATGGGATAGCGATTACACGCAACCGAACGGGATCACCGGCTCCTCCTTGGGCCCTGCGAGTCTCCACGTCGTGGAACACGCGAGTCAGGCACCCGATGCCATTACCGTAAACCCTTCGATGACAGCACTTTGCGCAATGCATGGATGGGCGCCGTGGGCCAAGGCGGGAACCACGCCATGTTCTGATTGGGGCCTCTGAAAAACCTCATCGAATTCGCCTCCGCGTCGCGCAGTGGCGGCATGCCGGAGCCATTCGCGAGGTTTTTCAAGACCCCCGATTGACATGATGGCGTTTGCTGTCGATAATATCAACGTTGAGGTTCGGTGCCGGGCACCTTCCGCTCGGTCATAGGTCATCAGGCCGCCGAACCTCTTTTTTGTTGCCATGTGGCAAGGTGCCCCGTCACCGTCCCACATCCTTCTGCCGGATCACTTTCAAACTCGAGATGTGCCGTCCGCCCACGCGCCAATGGCAGAACATCCGTTTCACGATGTCCCAGAGCGGCCTGTAGGATCGCTCGCCTTGAAAGTACAGCCCAATGATCGTCGTGACCAGATCAGCCACTTGAAGTCCGTAATTGTGTCCCTGTGACACCGCGAAGAACGGAACTCGCAGGATGCCGTCATAGCCCAGTCCGATCGAACTGCGGACGAAGAAGTTAGTAATCGCGCGGGCGTTTTTTTCGTGCGTCTGGTGGTCCCGATTGTCGAAGACGAGTTTGGCGGTGCGCCCGGGGAACTCCCGCTTCATGTAGGTATCGATGCGTTCAAACAGGTAGCGAAACGTCATGTCCAGTTTTGCCTCATCATCACATACGAAGGAGCGCAGGTCCGGGCGAAAGCAAACGACGGCGAAGACCTTGATACGCTGGCGCCATGAGAACTGCAACACCTCGAGAGCCAGATTCCAATGATACGAGAATCCTTTCTCTCTGACACATCGGAGTGTGGCCGAATTCAGAAGCTTGATCCCGTGCATCTCATCGTCGCTACCGAGCACTTTCCCGTGGTACGGTTTGCGTACGTTGAAGATGTCGCGCTGAAACTGGTGGAAGATGTCTTCGGGGATTGCGATGCCCGCCAGCACCCCGAATGGGACATTCGTCCTCTTGTTGGTTCTGAAGCTCTCATCGAGAAACACGAGCATGGCACAACCTCCAATACGACAAAGCGCTCGCTCAAAACATTCTACCATGATCCAGTGAAAACGGGGAGGGCGCCTCGGAGCACGTTCGATTTGGGCATAATCTGTGTGCGGTCGTAGTGGCTCACATATTCGCCGGCGCGGCATTGGGCCTCGCCCTCATCCACAGCGGCCTTGGACGGATGCACTCGCGCCTGAGGCCCCTGAAACAGGGCATACCACGCCATTTCTCCTTCAGCCCCGGGGTGGCCTCATCCGGCAACGGCGTCAGGGGGTGGCCTGTTATGGCTGCGACCGTGGACCTGTCGGCAGGTTGAGGTAGTCGACTGCCCAGGTGTCCTGCCCGATGATGGAGGACATGCCACAGTTTTCGTGGCGGTAGAAGATGATCTCTGGATTGGCGAACAGGCTGTTCATCAGTTCGCGAAGGAAATGCCCATGCGAAACCATCAGGATGGTCATCGGCCTTTCCTCTACCAGGGCCAGCAGACGCCGCTTGACAACTTCGACCCGGTAAAGGCCCTGGCCCAAGGGTTCGTTCGGCCCAGGTTGGATTGCCTGACCCTCGCGGAAGTCATAGCGACCGGGAAGCTCTTCAGGCAATTCGGCTGGCTGCGATGTCCAGGACTCGGCGATGCCAACCCGGTCCTCACGCAAGGGCACTTCGGCCAGTTCCGGCCAGACCTCGGCACGCTGATCGGTTTGCATCAGGTAGGGAGCGATGGTTTGCAGGGCTCGTTGGAGCGGACTGACGATGATCAGATCGAAGTGCAGAGCGGAGAGCGGCTGCACCAGATGCTGGGCCTGGGCTTGACCAAGCGCCGACAAGGCACCCGAAGCGAGTGTGGAGTAGTCGCCGGTGGCATTGCCTTGCGATTCACCATGGCGGACCAGGTAGAGGTGGAGTTTCTCCATGGTCACTGACACGAAATCTGATTCCAGGCGGGCGGGTGTGCGGCTACCTGGCCGGCGGGGCCCGAGCCTCCGACCAGGACGGCGGCATGTTACCCAACCTCCATCGGGCGGACCAGTATCGCAGGGTGGGAAACAGGGCGAACGAATGTAGCTTGGCTGGCTGCGTCAACAGCCGTCTTTGGCTGATGGCCATGCGGCGAACCCCTTGCGCGGGCCGCCATGGCCATCGGCTGTGGACAGCCGCTGACCATGCCCCCCCCCTGGTCTACATGCGTTCCCCCGCATCTCGACCGCTACCGGGCCGCTGGGGGTTGCTTGACCGGCCCGTTTGTTTGCATAATGTTCGTAATGACAAGCCATGCATCTTGCATCACCGCCCCGCCCCCGAATGGCCCCCTTCATCGGGATGCTGTGCCGCCGGCTCGTGGCAGGGCCGCCGGGCTCAATACGCCCAATCGCCATGAAACGGTCCGCCTCGAGGTGCTCGGCGACTGGTACGACCGCATCGCTGAACAGCAGCCCGATGGCCGGCAGGTGGTGACCGAGGTGCATCGTGACCACAGCCGCACCGTGATCAACCGGGTCGACAGCCCTGACGTCGGCTTCGACTGGTCGGTCAACCCCTACCGCGGCTGCGAGCACGGCTGCATCTACTGCTACGCGCGGCCTGATCATGAACGCCTCGGCTTCTCCGCCGGCCTCGACT
>PUNN01000395.1 GCA_003552605.1 Phycisphaeraceae bacterium | reverse complement strand
GTGCATGGCCACACCTTCCTGGAAACGGCCATCGCCGTAGCGCAGGTGGACGTAGAGGTCATCATCCGCGGCGATGGCGGCGGGCATCTTCAGGACATAGACCCGCTCCTCGTCGGCCTCGTAAAGGCCGTGCGCATCGCCGGTCAGGCCACTGCTGCCGATGTGCCGGCCGTTGCGCCCGGCGCGGGTCACCGATCCGGTGACCTCGTTGTTGCTCGACACCCGCCCTTCGATGTGCAGTGTGTAAGTGCCATCATGCGTCCGCGGCGAACCGCCGGTGAGTTCCGCGGTGACCTTTCCCTCGAGCTGGCCGTCCTCGAACGTGAACTCCGCCTCCTCGATATCGGCCGTCCACGTGGTGGTGTCACGATGTCGCTTCCTCGGCAGGAAAGTCAGATCACGGACTTCACCATCGTGGAGCTCGAAGTCTAGCCAGACGTAGCGCGTCCAGCTCGCCGGGCCTTCCAGGATGTGCATCGTCCTGAGGAGAAACCGGGCCGGCTTCGGATCCACCACGGGGGCATGCACCTCGCCATCAACCCCGCCCCGGATCGGATCACCGTATGCGAACAGCCGGACATCCTCCGGCGTGACAAGCAGTTCATCTGTGTCGTAGATCACCGTCCTGGTGCGCACGCTGTACTGGCCGGAATACTCACCCTCGGCGATACCGCCGTCGGCCACCGGCATGTCGAGCTTGTAGATCGCGCGGTACAAGGCGCTGTCATCGTCGAAGTTCGTCCATACCTCGACCTCGCCGCGCAGGCGGTCATCGCGCACCTCCAGCGATGAAGCATCGACCTTCGTGGCGACCACACCGGTCCGGTCCACCTGCGCCCACGCCTGGCGGAACTCACCGGCCTGCCGGCCGAAGTGAAGGGTCAGGACGTGCCCTTCGGGCAGGGCTTCTTCCAGCGTGACCTCATAGCGGGTGTACGGCTCATCACCGAGATAGGCCACCTCCGCCGCCAGTGAGGCCGTCGCGGCCACAAGGCCCAAAGCGGCCACAATGGTTGCGATCCAGCATCGGTACATGACTGTCTCCTTGAACAACGTTAAGCAATGGGACGAAGGAAAATTCAGTTTGTGTAAGCTCATGGTCTGTCTCACAGAGAATGCGGCGACGGGCCACATTCATGAATCGTGTTGTCAGTCCGGTCAGTCCGTTTTCCGCAGGTCGCACCGGCCGGCAAGCACGCAGTCGGCCATCTCGTACGGGCACTCCGCCATTGACCTTATCGCCCGTCGCTTCTGGTCACTCTCCATGCCGCGCACCTGTATCCTGGGCAACATCGGGAGGCGTAAATATTGCCGTCGGCAGGTTCTTCCAGTCTGATCCTGGTTCAGGCCAACCGTCGGCGGACTCCAGCCGGTAGATCGTCAGTTCGGACTCGGGAAACATGTCCCGTCCTTCAAGAGACGGCGCATCGCCGAGAAATACGATACGTTCCAGATTGTCACAACCCTGGAAGACTTCGCCTCCTCGTCCACACCCTAACCTCGTAACACCGGCGGGGATGGTGATGCTCGTCAGTTTGCCGCAATCAAAGAACGCTTGCTCGCGGATATGGGTGAGATTCTCCGGGAGCGCAATGCTCTCGAGATTGGTGCAACCACGGAACGTTCGGCGGTGGATGGTCGTGACGCCATCGGGAATGGTGATGCTGGTCAGGCCGACACAATCCTTGAAGGCCCGACGGTGGATCGTGGTGACTCCGTCGGGGATGGTGATGCCGGTCAGACTGCTGCAGCCTCGAAAGGCCGAATGTCCGATGAAGGTAACATCGTCCGGGATGGTGATGCCGGTCAGGTTTCGACAGAATCTGAACGCTTCATGCATGATGGTGGTGACGGTATCGGGAATGGTGTAATCGCCGGAGCGTGCAATGGGGTACCGCCGGATCGCTGTCTGATCCTTGTTGAACAGGACACCATCTATGCTGCTGAACTCCGGGTTGTCCTCGGCCACATGTATATTCATGAGCCTGTGACACCGGTTGAACGCCGGTCGTGCTATGTTGGCAACACTGCCGGAGAGGAAAATGGTAGTGAGCTCTCTGCCGTCCCTTAAGGCTTCGCGCCCGATGTGGGTGACGGTGTCAGGGATGACGACTCTGGTAATGTTTCGGTTGTCATGAAACGCTCGGCGGGCGATCCGGGTCACGGTCTTTCCGTTCAGTTCGTGCGGAATGATGATATCGCCACCCGGCCCGAGATAACCTGTGATGGTGACCGTGTCGCCATTTTCGGATGCATCGTAGGTGTAATGGTCCGCGTTGCTCATCGTGGCGATGGCGTCCATCATCGCCTGCCTGATCTCGTTGCTGAGCGATTCGGCAGTAACATCGTCCTGACCAATCCGGTTCTGCTTCTTACGGTATACCGCGGCCATGCGTGATGCCTCGATCATGCGCGAGTACATCGTAAAGCCAAGCCTAGCGTCCTGCGATAGTGGCAGGTTGCCGCCATCGGCGGTGACGTCGAGGTACCACTTGCCGCCTATCTGGACGAGTTTGAAATCATCGCCGGATGCCCTGTCGCCTTCGGCTTCGAACGCCATTGCGGCCAGCGTGTCCAACTCATTGTCAATAGCCGGGGCATCCGGAGACGAATCGTCGAAGTGCGCCCAGGCCTCTTCGCCCCACTGGGCTTTCACGGCGTTCTCGAAAGCGGTTATCGCGCCTGCAAACTCGGCCATGTCGTGGATAAACTGCCTGGCCTGCTCGTCGCCGTGGATGCACGATGCCGCTGTGGCGCCGTCGCCGTCCCTCATTGCCTCAACGAGGGACCTGATGGTCGCCTCGGGGCTGGACTGGTCGGTCTTTCCGGCGTGTCTGGTGGAAGTTCCCGTCAGTTCCACATCAGCCGTCCCGGAGGGGACAGTCAGATTGTCGACTGTGAAACTCGTTCCTCGATCGTGGATACCGAACCAGATTTCATCGATCTTGATGGCCGAATCGTCCGTGATGATGTGCACGTAACTCCCCAGGTCGCGGGGGCCGTGAACGCCGCTGATGTGCATCACGTCCTCACTGACCCGCTCAGCCCGTAAAGTAGCTTGATTGCGATGCTCATCGAGCAACAGGGATGACCCCATGTTCGAGGTGCCGGGTGCAGCGTCGGTGGCGAAAACGTGATTTTTGCCCGCATCAGTGTCCACGTTGAGCCGGCAGTTCATATCGCTCCCCGACCCATCGGCCCGATTGTACCCCGAGAGGAAGTACCCCGTGGCATCGGCATCGTCCCCGGCGCCCTGAAACAAGCCGTAGCGCAGCACACGGTTGCCATTGCGATCACCCCCGGTGGTGAAATCGAACGTCCACTCGACGAAGTCACCCGCATCGGCCAGCGAGACTGCCTGCGGCAGTGCGGCGGTGATGTAGATCGAGCTTTCACTTTCGTCACGGCCCAGATGCAATGGCTTATCGTCCAGCGTGCCGACACTGAGGGAGTGCCCGCCGGTCGCGGTGGCCGGCCCGTAGTCGAGTTCGGATTTCAGCACCCCGTTTTCCATCACGGCGTCGCTGAAATCATCGTACACGATGTCGGACGCATCACCTGACGCGGTCCGAAGACCGAGCACCAACAGTATCGAAGCAGCAGACACCCATAACATCTGACGGGAAGGTTTCATTGTCTGTCCTCGTGTTCTTGCCCTCAGTTTCAGGGATGATCTTTCCCGGCGACGCCGTTGGACCGTCCGATGAACCCCCGGTGACTTCCCGATGGGCGACTATCCCACCGCATCGTCAGGGTTCGAGCACGGCATCGGTAGGCCGTACCACCACGACTTGCTGAGACCTCTCGGTACCGTCCGGTTCCACCCAGTTCAGATCGACAGGCCCCCGACGGCGGCAGCCGATCACGGCCGGGACGCCCGGGCGCAGCACATGCACGCCCTTGATACGGTCGCCCACCGAAACGGTGACCGTGCGCGGGCCGCTCGCCCCCTCGGGCAGTGACAGCGTCAGCCACAGGCCGGCGCCCTCGACCATTCGCCCATTCACCAGCCAGATTCGCTGTTCGGGGTCCACGGTCAGCAGGTCCTGTGCGCGGTTGCCGGTCAGATCGGCCATCAGGCCGGCCGTCTGGCCACGGGTCAGATTCCCGGCCGCTTCGAGGTTGCTGTCAGCCAGCAGCAGGTCCAACGACAGACCGAACACGGCGAATCCGCGATTAAAGAACACCAGAGGGTTGGCTCCGGGCAGCATGAGCGCCACACCGGGGCGGCCATCGGCGTTGATGTCGGC
>PUNN01000103.1 GCA_003552605.1 Phycisphaeraceae bacterium | reverse complement strand
TTCAGCCACGGCACGACCGGCACGAATCTACCCTCACCCCAGCCCTCTCCCGCCCCCGGAAAAAGGGGAGAGGGAGCAAGAGCCTTCCGCGACGCGTGTCATGCACCCGGCAGCCATTGACAGAGAGGCGCCGCATGGCCACCCTCGCCCACCTGCGCCTTCCCCGGAGCCGGGGGGATGCCTTTACCCGGCTTCCTGTCGACGTTGTATCAGGGCGTAGTAAGCGCCATCGTGGTAGGCATCATCGCTGCCAGCGGGCAGGAGGCGGCGCTCGGCGAGACTGTCGAGGGGAAACTGTTTGACCATCCACGCCATCTGCTGCTGGTTTTCCGGTGGCTGAAGGCTGCACGTGCTGTAGATCAGATGTCCGCCGGGTCGAAGCAGCGGCAGCGCATCGCTGATGATCCGGCGCTGAAGATTGACGAGGGATGCAACCGTGCGCTGGTTGAAGCGGTAACGCGCTTCGGGACGTCGAGCGAGCACAGCGGTGTTGCTGCACGGCACATCCAGCAGCAGCAGGTCGGCCCCGTCGCGGCCGACATGTGCTCCCAGTGAATCAGGCGGGACGGGATGGAGGTTGTCATGGCCGATGGCGATGGCCTCAAGCTCGGCGTAACGCTGCGGATCGGTGTCGGTCGCGAAAACGTCCGCCCCGGGATAACGCGTGGCGAGCTGACGGGCCTTCGTCCCGCGGCCGGCACAGGCATCGACAATGATGGCGGGTGATGAATCGAGTGGACACGCCGCAGCCTCGGCCGCGGCGGGGTCCTGCACCCGCCGGTGCGGATGGGCCCGGACAAAGGTCAGCAGTTCATCGTGGCCGCCCTCCCAGAGGTAGAACCCGGCTTCGCGATGCGGGCGAAGCCGCGCCTTTGCCAGTTTCAACGCCTTCGGATCGAACCCCGGTTCGACCGCCACGATGGTTGGCGGATGCCGTAGCCCTGCCAGCGCCAACGCCGCAGCGACTTCGTCCCCATGGTCTTCAATCCATGCACTGAGCAGCCGGCGCGGGTGGCTCGTGGCAACGGCCAGGTGAGCATCGAGCGGCCGCGGCGGGGGAAGCACGGGTTCGGCCAGTTGCAGCACGCCCCCTTCCAGCGGAAGCACATCCTGCCCCGGCGTCCACGGCTGGCCCGGGCAGCGCTGGCCGACCAGCCCGGCAATTCGCCGCAGCACCGCGTTGACCAGGCCGGCAAGGCGCCGGCGCCGCCACCGATGCATCAGTTGCACGGCCTCATCCACCACGGCGTGAGCGGGAAGGCGGTCAAACAGCAGCAACTGCGCTGCGCCCGTGAGCATGGCCGCGGCGGCGTGATCTTCAAGCTGCCGCAACGGCCGATGGAGAAACTGCTGAAGCAGGTGTTCGAGCGTCTGCCAGCGTTGCAGCGTGTGCCGATAGATGGCGACCGCAAGGGCGGCATCGCGCGGTTCGAGACCGGCCGTCTCCGGTGTGATTGGCTTGTGGGGTGGAAAATGCTGGCGGATGGCCCGCACGGCATCGGCCGCGGCAAGCCGGGCGGTGGAGGCGGTCGACGCGCCACGGGGGTGTGCCATGGCGCTCACGAGCCACTTGCACCGGATGAGCCGGCGCCGTCGTCACCGTCGCTTCCGCCCGCGGTCGAGGTGCCGGACGGCTCGGTGCGATCACCCGCCGCGCCGGCATCACCGGCGGCCGGGCGTTCAATGTCGAACGCCTTGAAGACATCATCGAGGAACTGTTCAACCTTGAACGGCTTGAAGAGCACGGCGTTGAGCCCTTCCTGGCTCGCCCGGACGATCGAGTGGTGCGGGTCGTAGCCGAAGCCGGTCATGAGGATCACCGGCACCTCACCCTGCCGCCGCCGCGCGGCCGCGAAGACCTCGTAGCCGTTGCGGTACGGCATCTTGATGTCGCTGATGACAAGGTCGAACCGCTCCTGGTCGATCATATTGACCGCCTCGTAGCCGTCCTTGCACGTCGTGACGGTGGCGCCATAGCGTTTGATCACATCGGTGATGGTGCGGCGGATGTTGAGTTCATCATCCACCACGAGCACATGCCGGCCGGCAAGCACCTGCTCGACGGGCCCCTTCTCCATCTCGTCCTGGCCGAGCACGGTCTTCGGTCCGGATGCAACGTTGCGGACCGACTGGCGGATGCCCTCGACGTGATCCACGATCTTGTTCAGCCGGCCCCGCATGTTGTCATCGCCGATGTACTCCTCGATCAGCGTCTGCGCCTCGGTGACGATGTCGTTGAGTGGCTGGGCCATCTCCTGCACGACGTTGTCGGCCATCTGCCCGGTCGTGGTATAGCGTTCGACCACGAGCAGGTCGAGCATGTTCAGTGCCATGGCCACGTACCGGCCGAATATCTCGGCGAACTGCCGGTCATCCTCGTTGAAGGCGCCAACCTTCTGGCTCTCGATGTTGTACACACCGAGCACCTTCTCGTACAGCATGAGCGGGACGGTGAGCGAACTCTTGCAGTGCGTCAGGCCGAGCACGTAGCGCGGGTCTTTCTCGGTGTCGTGACAGATGTAGCTGCGCCCCGTCGCGGCGACGTAGCCGCTGATGCCGTTGCCCTCGGGCTGGGCGTAAAGGTCGATCTCGAGCGCCTCGGGCGGCAGCCCCTCGGCGATGACCACTTCCAGCTTGTTGGTCCGCTTGTCGAGCAGGCGGATGGCGAAGTGGTCGAAGTGCATCAGGTCCTTGGAGTACTTGATGATCTTGTCGCGCAGAAGCTGAAGGCGCTGCCCCGGCTGGAGCTTCATGATCGCATCGGTGTCGAGCCGTGCAAGCTCGCGGCCGGAAGCGTCGATGGCATCGATCTTCTGCTGCAGGCGCCGACCGCTGGTGGCATCCCAGACGATCGTCACCACCTGCCGCACCCGGCGGTCCCGGTCGAGCACCGGCGAGCACATCAGCTCGAAGTAGCGGTCCTCGTGCTGCATGGTGAACTTCTTGCAGCGGACCTGCGCCGGGTCGGAATGGCCGTACCGGTTCGATTCAAAGATGCTGCGTGCCTGAAGTGAAATCTGCCTGACCTTCTCGAAGACCTCCGGGTTGAACGACCGCAGGCGCGTGTTGGTAAAAGCGCAGCGGCCATCGGCATCGATGACGCACACCCCTTCACCAATGGTATTGAGCACCATGTTCGAGCGCTCACCGACCAGCTCGCGCTCCAGCGGCAGGAAGTCGCCGACATCGGCAAACACCGCATCGTACATCTCCTGGCGCAGCGCTTGCAGCGCCTGGTCCACCCGTTCGACCACATCGACCCTGTAGTACTGCGCAAGGGTATCGGCGACCTCGTTGGGGCCGGTCGTCTTGCCGGTGAGCATCAGGATACGTGGTTTGTCTTCGTCCATCGGGTCAACTCAGTGGGATGAAGACCCCGGACCCAGGCGGGGGGGGGGCATGGCGGTCACCGGCGCGGCCAGGGCGACCGCGCCACCAGAGGCACCGGGCCGACACATCCTTTGGCCGGGTGCCGACACCGAATTATAGGATCGTAATTGTTATCGGTCAGATGCGTCAACGAAATCAAAACCGCGGCCACACTCATAACTGCCGCGTGAGGACCGTATCGGCCATGTCTTCCAGTGCCGTCCGCGCCGGTGAGGCGGGCAGGGCTGCAAGGGCAACCTTCGCCCGGTCGATCAGTTGCTGCGACATCCGACGGGCGTAAGCCAGTGACCCCGACGACTCGAGAAGCTGCTGAAGCCGCCCCACCGTCGGCTCGCCATCCTGCCCGCACGCGGCCGCCACCGCCTCCCGCTGTGCCCCATCCCGCGCAAGGGCATGGATCATCGGAAGGGTCAGCTTGCCCTTGAGCAGGTCCCGGCCAAGGCTCTTGCCCACCGCCCCCTCATCACCGAGGATGTCCAGCAGATCATCGGTGATCTGGAAGGCCACCCCGACATCGCGGCCGTAACTGCCAAGGGCCGTGACGACCTGTTCCGGGGCATCCTCCAGGCGCGCGGCCAGTTCGCAGCAAACGCCGCACAGGCTCGCGGTCTTGCGCTGGACGATCTCGAGGTAAGTCGCTTCACTCAGCGCCCAGTTATCGCGGTTGGCAAGCTGGAGAAGCTCACCCTCGCAGACGGTGTTGGTCGTCTGTGCCACCGCCTCGGCGATCCATGGCCGCTCAAGGCTCGAGCACAGCCGGAAGGCATGGCTGATCAGGTAGTCGCCCAGGATCACTGCCGCCTCGTTGCCGCGGAGGACATTCAGCGTTCTCCGGCCACGACGGACCTCGGCTTCATCGAGCACATCATCATGTACCAGCGTGGCCAGGTGAACCATTTCGACCACGGTGGCGAGCTTGCGGTGCGGCAGGCTTCCCGGCCGCGGCCCACTCTCATCCAGCGGCTTGTGTACCGCCGACGCCGCAAGCCCACCGACCAACACAAGCATGGGCCGCAGCATCTTCCCCCTGTAAGCCTCGACGTGTCCGACCAGATCATTGACGCAGTCGAGATCGCTGACCAGTTCGGCCTCGAGCAGGCTACTCACAGCGGACAATTCCTCGGCCAGCCATGGGCCGAGCGTGGGGTTGGCGTTGGGAGCGAGCAGTAACACTTGCAGGGCTCCGAGGGGACTGCGAGGCTTCCGGGTCTGCCGCGGCTCTCCGGGGGTTCCGGGGGTTCCGGGTGTGGTGTCTGCCGTATGGTTCCCCATTCAGTGGTCGGCGATTGTATCGTCACCTCCCCTGTCCGGGGAAGCGATTCCCGCACGTTGACGGGACAAACGGGCGAAACTCCCCCCTGCCGCCTCCTGTTGCCCCGCTCCACGCACCGGCACCCCTCGAAAGACTCGCCCTGCCGATGGTCCGGACAATGCCACGATCGTGCGCCCTACCCGGGTGGGCCCAGGCAAACGCATGTAGCGGCAAAAGGGGTCGGCATGGTCAGCGGCTTCCGGGGGGCCGCAGCCAATGGCCATGGTGGCTCGCGAAAGCGGGTTCGCCCTCCAGGTGGGCGTGGAGTGCTGACCGGCGCAACCATCCGGTTTATAATCATTTGCCAGAGTTGACACCCCCCCGGGCCCTCCGTAAGGTGCCCCTCATTCCGCGACCGACTCCGGCCGGATTCTCCCTCCCGGCTTGCGCCCGGATAAGCGAGCCATTTTCCATGGCCAATGAAACGACGCAAAGCAACCTCGATACCATCCTTGGCCGACTGGTCGTGGAACAGGGCCTCGCCAGCAGCGAGGATATCGAGGAAACGCTGCGACTGAAGCGCGAATCTGAGGAGAAGGCCAGCGAGCAGAGCCTCGCCACGCTGCTCGTGGAAAACGGCATCGTCACGCAGCGCCAGCTCGAACGGCTGCGGCCACGGGCCCAGGAAGAGCAGGAACAGCAGAACCGCTCGCAGCAGATTCCCGGTTACCAGATCATCAAGCGCCTCGGCTCGGGGGCCATGGCCACGGTCTACCAGGCGCGGCAGTTGAGCCTCGACCGGATGGTGGCGATCAAGGTCCTGCCCCGCAAGTACACCAATAACAAGGAGTTCGTGGAGCGCTTCTATGCCGAAGGGCGCGCCGCGGCCAAGCTCAACCATCCCAACATCGTGCAGGCTTACGATGTCGGTCAGGCGGGTGACTTCCACTACTTCGTGATGGAATACGTCGAGGGCCACACCGTCTTCGACGATATTTCCTCGGGCCAGCCGTATCCGGAGGAGCGGGCGCTCGAGATCGCCATTCAGGTCATCGGGGCCCTCGCCCACGCCCATAAGGCCGGCTTCATCCACCGCGATGTCAAGCCGAAGAACATCATGCTCACCCCCGACGGCATGGCCAAACTCGCGGACATGGGCCTCGCTCGGGCCATCAGCGACGTCGAGGCCGCGGAGGCCGAGGCCGGAAAGGCCTTCGGCACCCCCTACTATATCTCCCCGGAACAAATCCGCGGCGTGGTGGATGTGGACTACCGGGCCGATGTCTATGGCCTCGGGGCCACGCTCTACCACATGGTCACCGGCCGCGTGCCGTTCGATGGGCCTAACCCCTCGGCCGTGATGCATAAGCACCTGAAGGCCGACCTCGTCCCGCCCGACCACATCAACTCGTCCCTCAGCGCCGGCTTGGGCGAGATCATTGAAGTATGCATGGCCAAGGATCGCAAGGAGAGGTACAGAAGCACATCAGACTTGCTGTCAGATCTCGAAGCCGTCAGGCGGGGTGAAGCCCCGTTGCAGGCACGCAAGACTTTTGATCTCGCCTCGCTCCAGAAGATGGAGGAAACCGCAATTTCGGATTCGATGCCCGGCCCTTATGAGGGCGAGGCGGGCAGCAGTGCCATGCTGTACCACCCCGCCTTCTGGGCCGCCGCAGCGGGCTGGCTGGTGGCGCTGATTCTCTTCATCATTCTGCTCGCTGGGGTTTGATCGACCCGATCTACGGCGGGTTTCGGGGGTGACAAGTCTTGCGGCCCCTTTTTGCACGTAACGACGCCGGCCCCGTTGCCTTTGTGATGTTCCCGGGCGGTTGGGGTGCATGACACGCACCGCGGGTAAGCACAGGGTGGCATGGTCAGCGGCCGTCCGCGGCCGATGGCCATGCGGCCCGGGAGCCTCGGGGCGCGTTCGGGGCTCGCATGGCCATCGGGCAGAAGACCCCCGGAAAGCCCGCTGACCATGCCACCCTATGGGATTGGATCCGAGCATTGGGGGCACCCGCCACATGTGTCATGCCCCCCCCCGGTTGGTCCCACCGCACCGCCATTTGACCGTGACCGGGCGGACCGGGATACTGGCATTTTCCCTCCGCCCGCCCCGTCAACACGGAGTTACACGCCATGCGTGATTGGTCCCGGTCGACCCTGTGGATGCTGGCCCTGCCCCTGCTGCTCGCCGTGGTGGTGGCGATTTCACCGCTTGCCGATTCCTCCGCCGCCCCCCCGCATACCGGGGATCGCAGTGCCCGCGAAGCCGAGGCCTTTGCCGACCGGGGATTCCGGTTGATCTGGAACATCGACCTGCGACTGCCCCGTGCAAGTGAGATCACCGCGCTGCGGGTGCTCGAAGATCACGTGGTCACCATCGAATCACGCCGCCGGTTCGTCACCGCGCTGGATACCGCCACCGGCCGTCCCATCTGGCGGAAGGTCGTGGGCGAGCCAGGCCGGACGCTGTACGGGCCGTATCGTCACGGCGACCGCATCTACGTCAACGATCGCCGGAACATTTACGCCCTCGATGCGGAAACCGGCCGTCACGTGCAGACCAACTCGCTGCCTCACAGTGCCGAGAGCGAGCCGGTCCAGTACCAGGAGAACGCCATTTTCGCCAACCGCTCGGGCATGGTGTTCGCCGTGGATGTGGAAACGGGGGATGTGAAGTGGCAGCTTCGCTTCCATCGCGCCATCCGCACGCGGCCGGTGGTCGCCGATGACCGCTCGGTCTTCATCGCCGATGAAAGCGGGGTTTACCGCATGATCGATGCCGAGAACGGGCAGGTGCGCTGGCACGGCCGTTTGTTCGGCGGCGTCACAGGCAACCCCATCGTCACCGAGACCACCGTGATCGTGCCGTCCCACGACACACGGCTTTACGGGCTGAGCATCGTCAGCGGCGATGAACTGTGGCGCCTGCCCACGGGGCAGCGGCTCAGTGGATCACCGGTGTTGATCGGCGAGGTGGTGGCTCAACCCCTGCCCGATGACGATTACCTGCTCGTCGATGCCGGCACGGGCGAGGAACTTCAGACACTGCAGACCGAAGGCCGACCGCTGAAGCGTTTCGGTGACTACCTGCTGTTCGACCATGGCGATCACCTGGCGCTGCACGGTCGCGCTGATGGTCAACGTATCGCCGACCTTCCAGCGACGGATGCCGTGCTCGTCTCCGCCGGTGATGATGGCCGGTTCGTCTTCAGCTCGCGCAGCGGCCGGCTGGTGATGGTCCGCCGTCGCTGAACGGCGCGGGCATCCTGACGTTTTCGCCGATGGAACCGCCGGTTGAAGGGTTGATCGCACGCCCCACCGTGTCGCTTCGCCCCGATGCGTTTTCCGTGGCCTTCCAACCTCCTCTTACACCGAGCAGATACTGACGATGATCGACCGCGTTTCCGTTCGACGTGCCCTGATTTCGGTCAGTGATAAGACTGATCTGGTCCCCTTTGCCCGGCGCCTCGCCGCTCGGGGCGTTGAGATACTCTCCACCGGCGGCACCGCCGCCGCGCTGAGCAAAGCTGGCCTCGCCGTCACGCCGGTGGAGGAAGTGACCGGCTTTCCCGAGATGATGGATGGCCGGCTCAAGACGCTGCATCCGCGCATCCACGGTGGCCTTCTGGCACTTCGCAACAACCCCGAGCACCTCAAGGCCATGCAGGAGCACGGCATCGAGCCGATCGACCTGCTGTGTGTCAATCTCTATCCATTCGAGAAGACGGTGGCCACCCCCGGTGCCGCTGAGAATGAGATCATCGAGCAGATCGACATCGGCGGCCCGGCCATGGTACGCAGCGCCGCCAAGAACATGGCCTTCGTCGCCGTGGTGACTGCACCATCGCAGTATGACCGTGTGTGCAATGACTTTGAAACCCACGAGGGTGCGACGAGTCTCGACCTGCGACGATGGCTCGGCGCCGCCGCGTTCGCACGGACGGCGGCGTACGATGCCGCCATCGCCAACTGGATGCTCGGCCACGGGGCCACGGCACCGGAACATCCCCCGGGCGAACCGTTCCCGCAGACCCTGGCCCTGCGATATGCCCTTCAACAGGAGTTGCGTTACGGGGAAAATCCCCACCAGGCCGGCAGCGTCTACATCGACCCCGGCTGCACCGAGACCTCGGTCGTCACGGCGCGGCAGCTTCACGGCAAGGCTCTGTCATTCTGCAACCTTTACGATGCCGATGGTGCGCTCGAACTGGTCAAGGAGATCGACCCGGCCCACCACGCCGCGGCGGCGGTGATCAAGCATGCCAACCCCTGCGGCTTCGCCATTGCTGATGAACTCGCCACGGCATTCGAAAGGGCCTATCAGGGCGATCCGCTGGCCGCCTTCGGCGGCATTGTGGCGCTGAACCGGCCGGTTGATGGCGCCACGGCGGAAAAGATCACCGGCATTCAGTCATTTTTCGATGTGATCCTCGCCCCTGGCTATGACGAGGCGGCGCTCGAGCAGCTCCGGGGACGGTGGAAGAACACCCGGCTGCTTCAGGTCGGCCCGCTCGAAGGGCCGGCCGGGCGGCGGGCGCGGCTGGATTTCAAGTTCCTCACCGGCGGCCTGCTCGCCCACGACCGCGACATCGCCCCCTTCGACCCGCGCCAGTGGAATCACGCCGCCGGCCCTGAGCCCGCGCGGGCGGACCTCGATGAGATGGCACTGGCGATGATCGCAGCCAAGCATCTCAAGTCCAACGCCGTCAGCCTGGTCAATGACCGGATGCTCATCGGCGCCGGTGCCGGGCAGATGGACCGCGTGGCAAGCTGTCGGCTCGCCATCGAGAAGGCGGGCGAACGCGCCCGCGGCGCCATCGCCGGCTCGGATGCCTTCTTCCCCTTCCGAGATGGGCCGGACATGCTGATCAACGCCGGCATCCGCGCCATCGTGCAGCCCGGCGGTTCGATGCGCGACCAGGAAACCATCGACGCCTGCAACGAGAAGGGCATCACGCTTGTTCTGACCGGACAGCGTCATTTCAGGCATTGACTGCCATCGACAGCGGTGGGCGGGCCGATACTTCGGATGACGGCGGTCACGGAATGATGGCCCGCACCTCGTGCGCCATGTCCCTGGCGGCCTGTTCGATCGCGCTGCGCCAGTCGGCGGTGTCCTGTTTCTCGTGGGCGTAGATCACTGAGCGGCTGGCGGTGACGATGGCGCCGAGGCCATCGCTGTTGAAGCACGCCCGCACATCATCGGCCCCTCCGCCCTGGGCGCCGAAACCGGGCACGAGAAAAATCTGCCGTGGCATGAGCTTTCGAAGCCGCGCGGCATCGGCCGGTACCGTCGCGCCCACCACGGCCCCAAGGAGGCTGTAGCCGCGGGAGCCGATCAGGCCCGCCGCATCGCCGGTTTCCGCAATCAGGTCCGCCACCCTGTCGGCCACCGCGGGACCATCGCTGGTCTTGAGCGCCTGAATACGCTCACCGCCGGGGTTGCTCGTGCGCACGAGGGCGAACACCCCCTTGTTCTGTTCCCGGGCGATGCGGACGAACGGCTCGAGGGCATCGGCCCCCATGTAGGGATTGACCGTCACCGCATCCGGCCCGGCCACCGGGCCGAGGTCGGTATAGGGCGGGTCGGCCAGGCACCCGGCAGCGTAGTGGTCACTGCTCGCCCCAATGTCGCCCCGCTTCACATCGCCGATCACGATCAGGCCGAGTGCCCGGGCCTCGGCCACAAGCCGCTGGTAGGTGCGAAGGCCCGGCCAGAGGTAGCGCTCGAAGCAGGCGCTCTGGATCTTCACGCACGGTACCACCGGGGCCACGAGGCGAAGCACCTCGTTGCACCAGGCCTCGATCGCGCTGATGGCATCCTCACCCCGGCCGGGGCTCACCCCATCCCGCAGCGACTCCGGCAGCCGTTCAAGCACCGGATCAAGCCCGACACAGATCGGCGAGCCCTTGTGCTCGATGGCTTGCAGCAGACGGTCGGCAAAGTGGCTCACGGGGCATCTCCTGAGGGGGGCGGGTCGGCGGGGATACGGATGGAACGGGCGGTCCAGGGCCGGCATTGTAACTCCCCTTATAATCCGCCCCATGGCCCCTCGCCGCTTCTACATCATCGACGGACACGCCCAGATATTCCGCGCCTATCACGCCATCCGTGGCGGGATGAACAGCCCGGAGACCGGAGAGCCGACCCAGGCGGTCTTCGGCTTTGCCGACATGCTGCTGCGCGTGTTGCTTGAGCACCGGCCCGACTACCTCGCCATGCCCATCGACCTGCCGGGGCCAACGTTCCGCGATGAGATTTACGATCAGTACAAGGCCACGCGCGAGCCGACCCCCGCCGACCTGCGCGCCCAGGAGCAGCGCATCTTCGAGATGTGCCGGCTGTTCGGCATCCCGCTGCTCGCCTGCGAACGCGCAGAGGCCGATGATGTCATCGCCACGATCGTCCGCCAATTGCGCAAAGACCCCGAGACACGGGATGTCGAGGTTCGCATCATCTCGAAGGACAAGGACCTCGAACAACTGCTCGATGAGCACACCTGCCTCTACGACATTCACACCGATGCCACCATTGATCTCGAGACGCTTAAGCGTGATAAAGGCCTTGAACCTTCGCAGGTCGTCGATGCCCTCGCAATGATCGGGGACAAGGTGGACAATATTCCCGGGGTCGATGGCGTCGGCCCCAAGACGGCAGCGAAGCTGATCGGGCGCTTCGGCACACTCGATAACCTCCTGGCCAATACCGACCAGCTCAAGGGCAAGCAGAAGGAGAACGTTGAAAAAGCCGCCGGGCATCTGTCGCTGTCACGGCAGCTTGTACAACTCAAGGACGACTGCAACCTCGAGTTCAAGCTCGAGGATGCCCGCATTGGCCCGGTTGACATTGCCGGCCTTCGCGCCCTGTTTCGCACACTCGGCTTCCGGCGACACGGGCAGAACCTCGAACGCCTCGCCGATATCCTGCCCGTCACCGATGAAGGTGACACCGGTGACCGTCAGGCGATGGAGAGGCTGAAAACGACGAGTGAGGATGAATCGGTCACTTCGGCTGATGATGGTTTTCGCAGTTCACTGTTTGGCGAGGATGATGAGGGCCCGGCCGGTCCGAGCGAGGCAGCGCCCGGCCCTTCTGCAAGCGATGATGACAGCCCGTTGACCCCCGAGGGCGATTATGGAGCCGTGACCACGCGCGAGGGCCTCGATGCGTTGGTCGAGCAGCTCAACAGCGCTGAGCTTATCAGCTTCGACACCGAGACCATCGGCCTCGGCCATGCCGCGCGCATCTGCGGACTCAGCTTCGCCACCGAACCGGGCAAGGCCGTCTACGTGCCCCTGATCTCACCCGAGCAGGCGAGCCACTTCGACGGCGACACCGTGTGGCCCCTGCTGCGGCCGGTCTTCGCCGATCCGCACCGCCCCAAGGTCGGCCATAACCTCAAGTATGACATTCTCGTGCTCGCTGCGGCGGGCGTGCCCGTTCGCGGCGCGGCCTTCGACACCATGGTCGCAAGCCACCTGCTCGGCGAGGACACCCTCGGCATGGCCCCGCTCGCCGAGAAGCTGCTTGGCCGCCGCAAAATCCCCATCAGCCGGCTCATCGGGCAGAAGCAGCGCGGCCAGCCTGAAACAACCATGGATCAGGTCCCGCTCGACCGCATCACCGCCTATGCCGCCGAAGATGCCGATGTCGCCCTCCAGCTCTACCACGCCCTGCGGCCGAAGCTGAGCGAGCAGGGGATCGATGAGCTTGTCAGCACCATCGAGATGCCACTGGTCGAGGTACTCGCCGAGATGGAGCGGCACGGGATCCGCGTGGAACCGGCCATTCTCGATCAGCAGAAAAAGCCCATCACGGAGCGGATCGACTACCTGCGCGATCGCATTCACGATCTCGCCGGCTACAAGCTCAATCTCGATTCACCAAAGCAGCTTGCGAAGCTGCTGTTCGAGGAGATGAAGCTGCCGGTGATCAAGCGGTTGAAAACGGGCCCTTCTACGGACATGGAGGTGCTCGAAAAGCTCGCCGACATGGATGAGCTCACCCCCGAACAGGCGCAACTGCCGGCGCTGATCGTCGAGTACCGCCAGCTCACGAAGCTGACCAGCACCTATCTCGAGGCGCTCAAAAAGGCCATCGACCCGGCCACCCGACGCATCCATGCCACCTTCCACCAGACCGTCACCGCAACCGGCCGCCTCTCATCGAGTGATCCGAACCTCCAGAACATCCCCATCCGCACCGACATCGGCCGGCAGATTCGCAAGGCATTCGTCGCTGAGGCCGGACACCTGCTTGTCGCCGCCGACTACTCGCAGATCGAACTGCGCATCCTCGCTCATCTGTCGGAGGATCCGGCCCTGTGCGAAGCATTCAACAGTGGCCTCGACATTCACACCGCCGTGGCCTCGCAGGTATTCAATGTTCCTGTCGAGCAGGTGAGCAAGCAGCAGCGCACGCACGCCAAGACGATCAATTTCGGCATCGTCTACGGCGTTACCCCCTACGGCCTCGCCCGTCGTATCGAGGGTCTCGATACCGAAGGAGCGAAGAAGCTGATCAGCGATTACCGCAGCCGATATGCCGGCATCGACCGCTTCCTCCAGCAGTGCATCGAACACGCGCGCGAGCACGGCTACGTCCGCACGATGTACGGCCGGCGGCGGCGAATCACACAGGCCAGTGCCTCTTCCCCCACGGCCCGTGCGCTCGGGGAGCGCCTCGCCATCAACACCGTCGTGCAGGGCAGCGCGGCCGAACTGATCAAGAAGGCCATGGTCACCCTTCACCGCCGCATCGCCGATGAAGACCTGCCCATGAAAATGCTGCTTCAGATTCACGATGAACTGGTGATCGAATCGCCCCAAGGCGAAGCCGCGGCGATGGCCGACATCGTCCAGCGCGAGATGGTCAGCGCCATGGACCTGCGCATCCCGCTCGAGGTGGATGTGGCCACGGGGCCAAGCTGGTACGAAGCCGGCTGAATCGGGGCCGTGCCAGACCGCTCACAGGGGGGCAAGTCCGGCCCCGAGCGCCAGGCGGGTGAGATCGACCCGGTCATGCATCCGGAGTTTCTGCATCAGGTTGCGGGCATGCGTGGCCGCGGTGGCATCGGCCACTTCGAGTTGATCCGCGATCGCGGCACGGCTGAAACCGCGGGCAATGCAGGTCAGCACCTCGAACTCCCGATCAGTCAACTGCTCGAGTCGCTCATCAAGGACCGTATCAGCGGGCAGCGCTGCATCCGCTTGCCCTGCCGTACACGCTGCCGCCACCGGCGTCGACCCTGCCGCCCCGACCATCTCACCGTGGATCGACGGCCCGAAATCCACCGCACCCCCTTGGAAGGCCGTCCCCCCACTGACCACCGTATGCAGCGCCTCTCGGAGGCGGTCGAGTGGCTCGCTCTTGAGCACGAGCCCATCGGCGTGGGCGCGGCGGATGAGGTGGAGTTGGCCGGGCCGATACCGGTCAGTCATGAACACCACGCGGACCCCGGGCAGTTGGTTGCGCATCCGCCGCGCTGTAGCCAGCGGCGAGGCATCCGGCAGGTTCACATCGGCCAGCACCACATCCGGGGATGGACGTTCGCCGATGCGCCGGGCCGCAGCAGCGCTGCCGGTAAACCAGCCGAGCACCTCGACAT
Source organism: Phycisphaeraceae bacterium (assembly GCA_003552605.1). Taxonomy (GTDB): domain Bacteria; phylum Planctomycetota; class Phycisphaerae; order Phycisphaerales; family Phycisphaeraceae; genus B1Sed10-187. The sequence goes on along the minus strand of PUNN01000103.1, from coordinate 3,397 downwards.
CTGCTTCCTGATCAATCCGACGGCCGAGGGCTTCACCGACCACAGGATGTCGATCGGCAAGCAGCACACGGATCGCCCCATTCGAGTGCACAAAGTCTTTCACCTCTGGTTTCGCGGTTGAATGCATGGCCACACCAATTCTCCCGGAAGCAACAGATCGTCCCAGATTCTTGTGTCGTGTGACCTAGTTTAGCAGACGCGAGCCATGGAACACAAGATGAAGAAATCTGGTGTCGGGGCGAAGGCATGGCGTGGTCACGCCGGCGGGCATAGTCAGCGGCTGTCTCTCCGGGGGCAGCCGATGGCCATGAGGGGCCGTGGCCGGGGGTTCCCGCTGGAAAAGCGCAGTACGTGAACCCCGCGCATCAGCGACTGACGGCCTCCGAGCGCCCGGCGGCCATTTCCGGCAAATCATCTGGCCTCCGCCCCCGCACGGCGGGTCATCTTCGCTTGCGCCCCCATATCCATTGCTGAATCACCACACCCGCGAGCGCGACTGCCGCCATCAACACCAAGACCCCGCGGCCGGTCTGCGGGGTCCACAGCACCGTCCCATCACCCACGCTCAACGCCAGCCGCTGGTAGGCCACCACCACGAGCATCGCCCCGACCAACGAGGACTGCAACGCCGCGGCGAAGTGGGGCAGGGCCAAACCGACCAGCAGCCCCAGCACCCCGCCGGCCGCGGCAATGATCAGCAGCGTCCGCCGCGCTGGGTCTTCCCTCTGATCCCACCATTCATCCACGTGATCCCGCTTCTCCTCGACTTCCTCACGCCAGGCGCGGAAGAATGTCGTCTGCTCCCGCGCCTCGCGGAGCCGCTCGACCAGCATGGCCGTGCGATCATCATTGGCGTTGGAGGGTTGGGCCTCATCTGCCTGATCGGCCTGCTGGCCCTCGGCCGCCTCCACCTGCGCCTGCGCCGCCTGCTCCGGCTGAAAGACATCCGGCACGCTGTCGTGGACCCAACCCAGGTGGACGAGCGGCCCGAGCACCGCCAGCATCAGCGCAGTCGACCCGGCCATCCACAGGCGAACCAGCAGAAATGCAAGGATGCAGCCGCCCACCGCCCCGCCGAGGATCCACCACAGCGGCGATTCGCCCGGCGTCACCGCCTGTGACACCGCCGCGCCGACCATCACCCCGATGATCAGCCCGCATACCACCGCCGCGCTACGGTAAATCCGCCGGCCACTTGTTAACAACACCACCCCGACCACGCCGAGCATGATCGCCAGAAACAGCGGCGTGGCCACCAGCGCCCCCGCCTGATCAATCATGTCGCCCGCGGCGGTGCCGATCTCTTCCAACTGATCACCGTTGCCGCCCTCGTTGCGGTCCCCGTTCGCCCCTTCTTCGCCACTGTCATCGCGGCCGGGGCTGATTCCCACAATGGCCAGGACCTGCGTGTAGATCACGGCGGCAACCTCCGTTGACGATGTTGAAACGCCGCAGCAACCGGGGCGTTTCACCCCCGATTCTACGCGACAAACACACCCCTCGGCCGAACCGGCGCCGCCTGCCCGGGAACATGGGTGTCAATCAGGCCGACTACATCTCTTTGACTTCCACGGGCACAGGCCAGTCCAAAGGTTCGTAGGCACTGCGAAGACTCCCGCCGGGAGCAACACTGCTCTTGAGGTCGCAGGGGTGCGCCGCTTCTGCGAGGTCGAAGTCGCGATCGTAAAGCTCACCAAGTTCCCGCATCAGCGCTGCCGGCAACGGCCCCTGGTCAGCGGCCGCGGCAAAGTCGGCCACGTCTTCGATCGACAGCAGATTCGGCTCGATGCTGACCACGCTCTCATGTGACAGCAACCATCGGAATGCAAACGCGCGAATGCTGCTGCCCACCTGCTCCGCCATCGGGCGGATGAGTTCGTTCTTCTGAAGGCCGTAAACCAGCCAGTTGCGGTCGCGGAACTTGCGGTGATCGTGGGCAGGGAACTTGTGGTCGGGGCTTGTGAACTCTTCATCGAGGATGCCGGAATTGGTCGGCACCCGCGCGATCACCCCGCCGCGCTGGCGTCGCTGGCACAACTCGCACAGTTCGCGGCCGGGGTCCTGCTCGTAGAGATTGAACACCGTCTGCACCACGTCCGCATCATGGTCGAGCAGGGCCCGGTATCCCTCCTCGCGCCAGCCGATGGCCGGGCCGAGGGCCACGCCCCAGGCGCGGATGCGCCCCTTGTCCACCAGCTTCTGCATGGTGGCGGCCACGTCATCGGTGTATTGCGGCAGCTTGAGATTGTGGGCCTGGTAGAGGTCGATGCAGTCGATGCCAAGCCGTTTGAGTGAGGCTTCCAGATCGCGTTCGATGAAGGTGGGTGAGAAGTCCTGCCGCTTCTCACGGTGGCTGCCGGCACTGACGTTGCTGTTGTCGATGTCGTAACCGTACTTCGTGGCGACCACGAGCCTGTCGCGGCCAACGTTGCGGATGGTCCGGCCGAGCAGGCGTTCGGCCCGGCCATCACCGTACGTCGGGGCGCTATCGAAGAAGTTCACGCCAAGGTCCACAGCGCGGTCCTGGATGGCCACGGCTTCATCATCTTCGTAGCGGCCCCACCAGTCAGCGCCGAAGGGGAAGTTGCCAAATCCGAGGACACTGATGTCCAGATTTGTGCCAGAGAGGGTACGATAGATCATGGCAGATGCATTCCACTGCGGTCAAAGGTTTATTCCGCCCACTGGCGGACGAAGCGTCGGATCGCCTGGAAATCGGCGTAAAGCCCGCCCATGCTGTCGCCGTCGAGCGACACCTCCGAAATGGCGCTGGCAGAACCAAGTGTCTCGAGGACCTGTTCGCGCTGCTCGCTCAATTCCTCGCGGCGGGATTCACCCAGCTCCTGGCGCTGAAGCTGCCGCTCGATGTCGTTGAGCCGTTCAAGCAGCACCTGTTCCCGCGCTTCCATCTCGAGTCGGTCGAGGCGGCGAAGCATCGCATCCCGGCTGTGCTCGCGCTGCTCCGCGTAGATCTGCATCAGCCGCAACCGGGCGCGCCAGTAGTAGGATGGCAGGATGCCATCTTCCTCATCCGCGGCGGTCTGCCCGCCACCGGCAAGTCTGTCATAGATATCGCGGGCATCACCGTATCGATCGAGCTCGTAATAGGTCTCGGCCAGCTCAAGCATGGCATCGAGGTTGTCCGGGTTTTCTTCGTACATGGCCTCGAAGGCGGTAAGCGCATCATCAAGGTCCCCGAGATGCCGCGCCGCCCGGCCGAGTGCCAGGCGCAACTCACGCAGTTCCGCACTGCCCATCTCCTGCTGCTCGGCCCAGGGCAGCATCATGTCCGCAAACGACCGGGTCGCACCTGCATAGGCTTCCAGGCGTCGCTCGTGCGGCCGGCGCAGGTCCTCATCATCTTCGAACCGCTCCACGGCGCGGGCCGACTCATCCA
>PUNN01000362.1 GCA_003552605.1 Phycisphaeraceae bacterium | reverse complement strand
GCCGGTCAGCCACAGCGCGATCGCGCCGATGAGCACGGCCAGCGTGGTCTTGCCGTGTCGCGTCATCTTGCCCGGCGGTTCGATCGGTCGGAAGTGCTGCTTGCCATGCGGCGGCCGATAGAGGCCGTACAGCAGGAAGCCGACGAACGTCAGCAGCAGGATCTCCAGCGGCACCGCCATCATCATCCAGTCGAGGAACGTGATGTGGAACTCAGGGTCACCGGCATTGAGCTGGCCGAACGCGATGGCGTTGGGCGGGGTGCCGATCGGTGTGCCGATGCCGCCGATGTTGGCCCCGAGCGGCACCGCGAGGATCAACCCGCGGTGGAAGCGGTCAGTCTCCGGCAGCGAGCGCAACAGCGGTGCGATGATGGCCAGCATCATCGCCGCCGTGGCCGTGTTGCTCATCCACATCGAGAAGAACGCGGTCATGATCAGCACGCCGAACAGCAGCCGCAGGGGCGAGCCGGTCAGCGGCTGGAGGAATCGTGAGGCAAGCGCGCGGTCGATGGCGTGCTTGCTCATCGCCGCCGACAGGAGAAACCCACCCATGAAGAGGATGATGATCGGCGAGCCGAAGGCATTGATGAACTCGGTGAAGGCGATCTGCTCCTCGGGCATCTCGGCCACCGCGGGCAGCACATCCGCAAGGCCCCCGACACTCGCAAGTGCCAGCACGAGCAAGCCGATGACGAGCAGGCTCGTGGCGTAAAGCGGCAGGGTTTCGGTGGCCCAGAAGACCGCGGCGACGACGAAGATCGCCGCAGTCCGACGTGCCAATTCGTTGACGTCCGGTGGCAGCAGGAAATAGGTCAAGGCGGCGAGAATGGCGGTGATCACGACGGTGATCAGCCGGCGACGCAGCGCCCGACCATCGTCACCGTTGCCGTTGGCACTTTCAGGACCGGTTTCGGGGGTGATGCTGTCGGATTCAACCTTGGTCATGGTGGGTCTCTGCAACTGTCAACGCGGGAGCACACCGGGCCATCTGGGCTGGCCGGGCCCGCAGGAGCTTGGGGAGTTTGTGTCGCCGCCACGGTGGATGCGGCCGGCGTTCAGGGGGGAAGCGACCAGTATAACGACTTCCCCATCTCATTGTGAGCTAACACATCAGCGAGCCTCGGGAGCATGTTAGACCAAGCGAATTACTTAATAATGCGGAAAGGCGCTCAGTCCTGCAACGAGAGCTCCGGAACCCCCACATCAAAGCGATGCTTCGCTTGCTCCACGTCGATCTTGCCCTCAAAAAGCTCACCCGCCGCAAGCAGGTAGTCCATCGCCTTTGCCAGCGCGCGGGCGTACCGGCTGTGGCTGCGGTCGGTGTCGGCAAGGGCCGCGCAGACGGCCTCCGGGGTGACGGTCGAGCCGTGCTGGATATCCCGCGCCAGGCGGATCACCGGGTCCTGCCGGCAGTAGAAGTGCTTGTCAATCAGGTACTTCTTGACCTTCGCCTGATCCCACTCCGCAGCAAGCTGCGCATACTGGTCCAGCCCCTTCGGGAAGGTCTGAAGCCCCTTGAGCAATGCGGTCAGCCAGTTGTGGATGTCATCCCAGTCGGGCCGGAGCGTGTGCATGGCGATCAGGGCGCGGCGGAGCAGTACGCGGAAGGTCTCTTCCAGCGCGGCCTGGCCCTCGGTGACCGAAGGCTTGAGCGTCGCCTCCGTGAACGGGTCCGCATGCGGGCCGGCGCCCGAGCCGTAGACCTCGCGGAAGACGAAGATGTCCTGCATGATCTTCGATTCATTGGCATCGCCACCGGCCGTGCCAAGGTCATCGCCCGAGCCCCAGCAGCGGGTGATCGGCTTGGTCAGCCGGTCGGCCGAGCGGTGGGTCAGCGCCCCGAGCACAAACGCCAGCTTCTGCTGCGCCAACGGGTTCTGTTCGCCCGCAGCATCATCGCCGCCGCAGTCGCCGAGTTGTTGCCCGGCCCAGTCGATCACTTCAGCCGACCACATGTCCGCGCTTCGCGTGACCGAGCCGAGGTGGGCCACATCGCGGTGGGCGGTCATGATCCGCTTGAACACCGGATGCACCTGTGGATGCAGCAGTGCCAGGCGGAAGGTGTCATCGCAGATACCAAGGTGGGCGATATGGTCGGACATGGCGTGGGCTCGCAGGGCATCGTTCGGGGTCACCGGTCGATGGCCGCATTCTAATGCCCACCCGCGGGGAGGGCATGGCCTTTTCCACTGCGTAGGGGTTCCATCTCGCTGCAACGCCCAGGGTTTCGGCCCCGAGGGTGGGTAGCCTGGTGCTTTGTGAGCGCTGCTCCGGGCTGTCTACAGGGTGCTGGATAGGTTGGGGATAACCTGGCCGGAGCCGACAGGTGTGGTTGCGGTGAAACGGGCGGTACCCGGGATGGTGGCGGCGCCAGGCGATCCGCCATCGCCAAGGCCGCGGCGGGTCGCCACGGTTGCCGACAGGTTGTCCACCGGGAATTGTGGCGTGTAAACCTCTTATAAGAAGAGGTTTACAAAATTAAACTGAGAGTTATCCACGAAACGGCAGCACTAGGATCAGGAAGAGGAATTAGATAAATCTCTTCCCCGGAACCTCTCTGCCTGAAAAAAGCATGCCTCGGCCACCCCCGAACAAGACCTCCATATGCCCAACAGTGTGGACCTCGGAAGCTGCCCCACCATCGAAGTGACCATGGCACAGCTTTCAGTCGCAGCCTGCCTGGCAGGAGGCGCAAAAGACGGTCTGGCGACCGATAATGCGCAGACCCCGTAGCGGCTGTCGGCAGCGGGTGCAGGGCTGACCAGCGCGGCCATAGACGCGGTGGCGATGCTGGAAGCCGCCGGGTTCGCCGTTGGAGCCAACGTAATCCCGGAAGGTCGAGCCACCGGCTTCTATCGCCCGGCTGAGTAGCCTTCTGAGGCGCTGCACGAGACCGCGGGGGCTGCCGGGAGGCAACGTGTTAGCGGGCGTCAGAGGGTGGATGCGGGCGGCGTGGAGCAACTCGTCAACGTAGATATTGCCGAGGCCGGCGAGGATGGTCTGGTCGAGCAGGGCCGCCTTGATCGGCCTGCGGGTGCGGGCAAGGCGGCGGGTAAGCTCGGCCGGGCGGATGGTGAGCGCATCGGGGCCAAGGTGCTGCCACCGGGCCGCGGCGAGCACGGAGAAGCTCGGGTACGTCCACCCCCCGCCGAACCGCCGCGGGTCGCGGAAGAAAAGTCGAGTGCCATCGTCAAGTGTCCACACGATATGGACATGGTGGACCCGGGGCCGGGCAAGCTCGATGGGGCTTGATGGGGGTCGCGGGGCCACAGGGGCCGCGCTGCGGGTGCCGCTGGCAGGCGATGGGCGTAGGCGGCCCGCCGCGGGAGCATCGGCGATGCGCAGTGAGCCGGTCATGCCGAGGTGGATGCAGAGGGCCGGGGCCGGGTCGCCTTCGCCAACGAGCGCGAGTTGCTTGCCGCACCGGTGGATGTCGGCGATCGCGACCCCCTGAAGCAAGGCTTGCGGTTCGCGGCGGCCGGTGACCACCCCCGGCCGGACCAACCGTACCCGCTCGACACGGCGGCCGACCACCGCCGGCAACAGCCTTTGACGCAGGGCTTCAACTTCGGGCAGTTCAGGCATGGGATTTCCGCAGCATCAGCATCCAGGTCCGGCCCCCGCCCCCCGGCCCCCGATCCCCCCCGGTAGCACAACACAAGCGCATGTTACCTCGCCGTACAGGCTGGAAGGGCACAAGGACGGGGGCGGGATGGTATACGGGGGGCGTGTCGAGGGGACAGATGGAACTACGAAAAACGCAAAATACGCGAAAACAGGAAGATGGGGACAGTTGTGGGCGGTCTCGGGCCTTTCCCAGACGGCGATGCCCCCATCCACCAATGCGGCACGGAGATACACTACGAAGCTCTACCAATGCCTCCATATCTTCTCTCTCCTTCGAGCATTTCGCGCTTTTCGTAGTTACTCCTCTCCTGCCCATGAACCCGCCTCCCCCGCCTCCCACCGGACCCCTTTCTGCGTTTAACGTAGTTCCATGTGTGGCGCACTGTCTTTACTCGTAGCGATAGGACATGTGCAACTACGGACAGCGCAGAAAAGACTCGTTTGGCGGATGCTTGTTGAAGTGATGGGGGATCAGATCAAAGAATAGATATGGGAGTTGATATCTGGCACTGCTGTGGTCAGCGTCAAGAGGGTTGCTTTATCGCCGCGAGTTGACGACTTTTTACTCTTGACTTGCGGCGGATTATGCGGTCTGACGAAGGGGGGGCGTGGGTTGTTTACTCTTCAGG
>PUNN01000484.1 GCA_003552605.1 Phycisphaeraceae bacterium | reverse complement strand
TTGGTGTTCGGGTTCAGCCCGCCCACACAAGCTGTGATCGTCTTTAGTCCGGAAGGTCCGATCCAGCAGACCACCAACCCGGGCGATGGCAGCGGGTGGGAGCTTCACGGTTTTCTCGGTCAGACCACACTCATTCCCATCAGCCCGCATTACGGCATCAACGCCGCCCATTTCGGCACCTTCGGGCCCGGTGACACGGTCAGCTTTGCCGAAGGCCCCAATGAAGGCACCTATACGATCACATCAGAGGCTTTCCTGGATTCCGAAGCCGGTACGGACCTGCGCCTGTTCCGCATCGACGAATCGTTCGAGGCCTGGGCGCCACTGTTTACCGGCAACTCGGAGGTCGGCATGGACCTGACCGTTTTCGGCCGGGGGCGAAGGGCGGGGGAGGAAGTATTGGTCAACGATGATCTCAAGGGTTGGGAATGGGGCTCGTTCGCCAGTGGCCGGCCACTGTCGTGGGGCCGCAATACCATCGCCGACCTGGTTGAAGGCGACACATTGCTGTCTTTTGCGTTCAATGCCGAACCGGGGCAGGGCATCGGCGCCGAGGGTGACTCCGGCGGTGGTGTCTTCGTGAGCGATCAGGACCAATGGAAGCTTGCCGGCATCAACCTGGCGGTGGATGGCCCTTTCGGCTTTTCCAACGATGATCCTGACTTCAACGCCGCGCTGTTCGATCGCGGCGGCCTGTGGCAGGGCCCTCAGGGCGATCGCACCTTCATCCGTAACCGCGGTGTGGATCAACCCGGCCGGACATTCTCCACGCGCATCAGCCCCCGCTTCGACTGGATCCGATCCGTGGTCATGACTGGCGATCTGACCAATGATGATCGGATCGGCCTCGATGACATCCACCTGCTCCAGCAGGTCATCCGCGATGGTGACTACGAATGGTTCTACGACTTCACCGGGGATGGCCTGGTCGGTGATGATGATCTCGCTTATTACATCGAGCAGACCGCAGATACGGTCTTCGGTGATGCCACGCTAAGCGGCAGTGTGGGCCTGCGCGATGCATCGGTGCTTTTGAGCAACTTCGGCCGCGAGGGTACCTTCTACTGGGGCGATGGCGACTTCAACAATGATGGTGTGGTTGATGGCAAGGACCTTCGCATCCTGCTCGATAACTGGGGCGGTTCGCTGCCTCCACCGGAAAACCTCGCGGCCATGGCCTCCACCACAATCCCTGAACCGGCCAACTTCCCCGTGCTGCTTGCGGCAGCCGCCGGCCTGCTGCTCCGCCGCCATCAGGATGCCTTTGCAGACCGTCTCCGCATTCAAAGGTTCATCAACCACCGACCGCAAGCGTGAACGGCCGGGCCAGAAAGCCGGACCGGGGCGCAGGAATGGGTGCCGAATGCAGCGATCCTGGCAATGCCACTGCTGCTGGCATGATCAACGTTTCTCCCCGGGCAGCATCGGCTCAGCCCCGGCGCCGGGTCGTTTTCAACTCTCTTCAATCGTCACGGTCAGATGCCGGCTGGCAAACTGCTGCTTGTAGAGCTCGGCCCGCTCACGATGGGTAGTCAGAAGCAGTGACTGACCCCGGGTATGGGCCTCGAGCGTGCGCTCGATAGCCTGGCGCCGCTTCAGGGGCGTGAGCACCTCGACGGTCTCGGCCACGTACCCGAACTCGTTGAAATCATCGTTGTGCAGGATCACCTTCCAAGCTGGCAGCTTGTCAGTATAAGGCCGGCCGGGAGCGGGCTTCGTCCCGGTGTCAGTACCGGCTTCCCGCTCTGCCTGGTCGGCTTCCTGCGTCGGGGCGGAGGGGCCGTTGGGGTGGGTATCATCGGGATGGGGCAGCGATTCAGGCGCCATGGTGGCAGTCCTCCTTGCCGCGTCCGCTTTTCCAGTCACTCCAGTTTCGAGCATAGGCCGAGCCGGTGACCGGGACAAGGGCTTGGCGAACCACGCGCATCCCCCCCCCCGGGTCCGAAGCTTCGCCGCCTTCCGGGATCGAGGCGCTGTCGACCGTGAACTCCCGGGGAGACGGGCGGCGGAAGGCCAGCACCACATCTGCGACCCCGGGCGTTGGTCAATTCAGGGCCACATGTCTTCCCGACGAACCTCATCCGTGCATGGGGGCCAGCCCGCTGCCGCATAGTCGACATGATGCACCGCGGACACGACAATACCGCCCATGCCCCGGTATAAGGATCAGGCCATCTGTCTCCGGCTCATCGACTGGTCGGAAACCAGTCAGATCGTCGCCATGCTCGCCCGCGAGCACGGCAAATTTCGTGGCGTGGCCAAGGGGGCCAAGCGCCTCTCTCCAGGTGCCATCGGCAGGTTCAGTGGCGGGATCGAGCTGTTCGCCGGTGGACAGATCGTGGCCAACGTCAAGCGCACCGCTGAACTCGGCCAGATCACCGAATGGGACTTGCAGCAACCGCGGTACCACCTTCGAACGCACCTGCGGGCCCAGCGGCTGGCCTTCTACGCCGTGGATGTGACCAATGCGATGCTGGCCGATCTTGACCCGCAGCCTCGCGTTTTTGATTGCCTCGATCACCTGCTTGAATCCCTCATCGACCCGGGGGCAGGGCTGGCCGCGTTGCTGCGGTTTCAGTGGACACTGGTGGTCGATGCCGGCTACCAGCCGCGGCTGGATATCGATGTGCATACGGGGCATCCGCTGGAGGAATCCACGCTGTGGTTTGATGCGATCGGTGGCGGCCTGACGTGCCGCACCGGTGGCGGAGAGAGCCCGGTGAACCGTTGGCGCATCCGGCCGGCGACTGTGGCCCTGTTGCGCCAACTCGCCGCGGGCGACTGCGAGGGCGGATCGAGGGCCCCCGACTCCGCCGCGCCGGCACCACCCTCATCAGCATCTGAGGCGCCTCGCCCTGCCCCGGCAGGCGACCTCAAGACGATTCATAGGGCCAACCGTCTGCTGTGCGCCTACCTGCGGGCGTTGCTCGGCCGGGAACTGGCCACCATGCAATTCATTGATGAAGCGTGACCGATGCGCGGAGCCGGTGCTCCTCGGCACGCGTTGAGGGAGCGAGGGGAGCGGGCTGTCGCGATCAGATAGGGGCTGGGGGGCCGCCACAGGGTGGTGTTGCACCAATTCCCGTTGGCGCTACCTGATCACCTGCGCCTCGATGTTCGGATGCGCTGCTTCACCTTCGAAGTCATCGAGGTTCAGATTCGTGGTCTTCTCGGCGTACAGCGCGTGCCGGAAGTAGTCCGGCCGATTCTCACCCCAAACAACCCGCGTGTGGCGCAGCGTGATGTCCCGGGCGTGCTGGCAGTAGATGCCGACGGTGGGATGCGGGGTGAGGCCGGGGTCTTTGCCGGGTTCGCGAAAGGCCGGGCCGAGAGCATCGCACGGCCGGCGATCGTGCACGCCGCCGGGCCACTTGCTCCACTTATCGAGCTCGACCCGCACGTTGTCGAGCACCACATCCTCGATGATGCTGCTGTCGCTGCCGGCGATGAACACCCCGTTCTCACTGCGGCAGAGGATGTTGGAGAAACGCACATGGCGGATGCGGCCGAGCCGGCCTTGGCGATTCCACTTCGGCAGCGGCTCCGTTGGGCTGTGGCTGAAGCGGGGGATGGCGGTGATGTAGATCGGTTCGGCTTTGCCCCACCAGTGATCCTCGAAAAGCCGCGTCTCGACAACCATGTTGGCAAAGATCACGTTCTCAATACTGCCCTGGTCGCGGAGCTGGAGTGCCAGCCCTCTCGAGCTGCTCTTGATGATGCAGTCGCTGAAGACGATATTGCGGAAATCATCCACGCTCTCGGTGCCGATCTTGACCGCAGCACTTGTCGAGATGAGTGTGCAGCCGGTGACGGTGATGTTCTCGGTCGGGCCGCAGTCGTGATCGCTCAGCGGTGGCGCGAACTCCTTGGTGTTCTTGATCACGATGCAGTCATCACCGGCCTCGATGTGGCAGTCGCTGATGCGCACGTTGCGGCAGTGATCGGGGTCGATGCCATCGCAGTTGGGCACTTTCAGGTCGTTAAGGATGCGGATACCGTGAATCACCACATCCTCGCAGCCGGTCATGTGAAGCCCCCAGTTGGCGCTGTTGACGAGCGTCATGTCGCGGACGGTGACCTGCCGGCAGCGGATCAGACCAATGAGACGGGGCCGCCAGACGTTGCCGCGATAGATGTAGCGAAGGTCCTCGACCATGTGCAGGTGCGCCCGGCCGTCGATGGTGCCCATGCCGGTGATGGCGATGCACTGCGCATCATAAGCCTCCACGAGGCAGCGAAGCTCCTCGTTCGGATAATCGGCGCGTTCGGCGCCGCCGATGATGCGGCTTCCCGGTTCAAGGTGCAGCTCGACGAAGCTCTTCATCCGGAACGTGGCGGTGAGAAACACCCCTCCGGCGGGCACGATGACACATCCACCACCTGCTTCGTGGCAGCGGTCGATCGCTTGCTGGAGGGGCGCGGTGTCGTAGCTGTGGCCGTCACCGACGGCGCCGAAATCAAGGATGTTGTAGCTTGCCATGGTCTGCTCCGGGGTTGTACGGCCAGCGCCGCAAGTCCCAGTGTAACAGGCCATGGTGGTCATGCGAGCCGCACATGTACGGCGATCAGACTCGAATCATCCTGTTTCCAGGCCGGATGGCATCTGCCCGTTGCGCCCTTGGTGGCGGCGGTTCAACCCGCGGCCCGGGTGCAAGGGCGAGCCAGTGTCATCAGCGTTTCGATCAGGGCATCCGGACTCAGGCTCGCAGCCGACAGGCCGTGGACCGTCACCGCCCGGGGCATGCCGTAGACCACGCTGCTCCGTTCATCCTGCGCAAGCAGTGTGCCGCCGGCATTGAACAGCACTCGCCCCCCCTGCAACCCATCCTCGCCGATGCCGGTCAGCACGATCCCGAGCGCGCGTCGGCCGGCACTGTGGGCAGCACTGCTGAGCAGGCAGTCGACACTCGGCCTGAACGGTGCCGAAGCAGGCTGGTCGCTGATCCGGATGCCGTAGCGCGCCAGCGCAAGCTTTTCAACGTGCAGGTGATGACCGCCGGGTGCGATATGGATCTGCCGATTGGCCACCGACATGCCGTCCTCGGCGTGATGCACGGGCATCGCGCACAGGTTGGCAAGGCGTTGCGTAATTGACCGGGTGAACAGCTCGGGCATGTGCTGAGCCACGATGATGGCGGCGGAAAAATCCGCCGGCAGTGCCGGCAGGATCCTTTCCAGCAGCGGCGGGCCACCCGTGCTCGCCCCGATACAGACAAGGTCGAACTGCCCGGGCCGGAAGCGCGGCTTCCCCCCATCACCCGCAACCGGCGTCGGTATTGAGGGGCGTTTCGCAGGTGATCCCGCGAGGGCATGGGTCTTGGCGAGAAGTTCATTGCCGAGTTCGCTGATCCCGATGCTGATCCGGGAGTGCTGCTTGGTCAGAAAGTCCACCGCACCGAGTCGAAGTGCCCGCAGTGTCGCATGCGACCCTTCACTGGTCAGCGAGCTGAGCATCAGCACGCGCGTCGGGCAGCGCTTCATGATTCGCTCGAGCGCGGCAAGGCCATCGAGCTTCGGCATCTCGATGTCGAGGGTGATCAGGTCCGGCTCGAGCCGCTCGGCAAGCTCGACCGCCTCCAGCCCATCGCGTGCGGTGCCTATGACCTCGATGCCGGGGTCCTCATCGTAGATGCGGTTGATGGCACGTCGCATGAAGGCCGAATCGTCGACGATGAGCACGCGTATCACGGTCGTTACTCCAACCGGCCGGTTCCGGGCCGACGGGGGCATATTGGGGGGGGTATCAGGTTGCCCACCGGCGGAGGCCACAGGTCCAACCCCGCAGCCTGCCGGCTCACGCCCCGGTCAGCACGCCGCGCTACTGCACTCACGCGGCCCGGAGCTTGACATCGGCGATTTCGGCGAGCGACATCGCCGGCCCATCACCCCGCTGATACATCAACTCCTGCCCGCGCAGGAACACCCGCATCGGCCCGCGGCACTGCTCGCTGACGCGGTATTGCTTGCCATCGACGCTGACAATGGCGCCGCTGTGCATGCGCCGATTGACGGACAGGTCCACCGTGCGGCGATCGCGGATGCGCTCCCGCAGGGCTTCGAGCACCCCGCGGCCGCGCTCGAGGGTCTGTGCGAGCGGCGGCAACTCGTACATGATCTCGGTCATCCGCTCCTTGTCGACACTGGTCAACCTGCCCCGGGCCGACATCTTTTCGATGCGCTGCTGTTCGTTGACAAGCTTCTGGCGAGCGGTTTCCAGCTTGCCGAGCAGGTCGGCAAGCTGATCGGCAAGTGGTTCGAGCGCGGGAATGGTGCCGAGAACAAGCTCGGTCGCCACGTTGGCGCCGCTGCCGAGGGTGCCGACTTCGATCCGCCCGGCGGCGACGAGGCGGCCACCGATGATGGCACCATGGGATGCAAGGACGTCACCGCCCACTTCGAGGTCGCAGTTGATGATCTCCCGTTGCATGAGCAGGTCACCTGCCGTCCGGCCACGCACCGCATCGAGATACCGCGCCTCGAGATTGCCGCCGATGTGGGCGGTGCCCTGCTCACGGCCGGCAAAGCCACCGAGCGCACGCAGGTCACCCGCGCACTTGATATGGGCCGCTTCGATCAGGCCATGAACCTCGACACTGCCGGCTGCGTCGATATGGAAACAGTCGCGCACTCCCCCGTAGGCGATGACATCGCCATTGAACTCAATGTGACCGGTCGAGAAGTCGACATTTTCCCTGATCTCGATGACCTCGCGGATGGTGGCCTTGCCCGATTCCCGGTACAGCACACCCTCGTGCTGGGCAATGAGCTTGCCCGATGCATCCCGCATGAGCGTTTCATCGAACTGCACGGCCGCTGGCTTGCCCTCACGGGCGGGCAGCACACGGCCGGTGACATCGCGACCATCGGTGCCCTCGCTCGGCGGATCGATGATCGCAACCACGTCGCCGGGCTTGACGGTCGTGAACGCACTGCGCGAGTAATGGCAGACATCACCGTTCTCATCGAGCGCTTCTTCCTCCTCCTGCTTACGTTCATCGACCACCCAGCGGATATCCCCATCCACACCGTGGGTGGGCGGCGTGCTGCGAGCGACGATGCCGGTGAGCGTATGCCCATCGCCAGGGTCCTGCGCCAGCAGCTTCTCCACCGCGGCCGAGACCTCGCCGGTCAGTTCGACCCCGTGCTCCTGGAGCATGGCCAGGCAGATGCGGGCATTGAGGTTCTGGCGGGGAAAGGCCGATGGCACGACCAGTTGCGCCGTGGACCGGTCGCCGGCGACAACGATGCTGATCGTGCTGGGGTCTGTGGCGGGCATGACACCTTCCTCCACCGCATCGGGCTTACGCGGCGGCGACCCGGTCAAGTGTTTCGCGGATTCGCTCGGAAAGCCCCTCGGGCGTGAACGGCTTGACGACGTAGTTGTTCACGCCCGCCTTGATTGCTTCCACGACGCGGGTCTTCTCCGCCTCCGTGGTGACCATGATGATCGGCGCCTTGCCGCCCTTGCCCCGGTACTGCTTGACAAAGCTCAGCCCGTCCATGTTCGGCATGTTCCAGTCGACGAGCAGCAGGTCCGGGTTGAAGGCGAGCACCTTCGACAGGGCATCGAGGCCGTCGGCAGCTTCCTCGATCTCGGTGTATCCCAACTGTGTCAGGATGCCCTTCTGGATATTCCGCATCGTGCGCGAGTCATCGATCAACAGCACTTTCATCTTCGCATTCCTCCAGCTTTGCGGGCGTCTCAGGCGCTGGCCTGTGCTTCAGGGGTGCTGCCGGCGGGCAGACTGTTCTGACGGATGGTCACCTCGACGGTGAACTCACCCGCATCCGAACTGCACGGCAACTGGATGCAGATCACGTCCTTGCGGCCGAACACCTTGTGGCTCGGACCGATGACGACGGATGGGCAACTGATGTTGACGCTGCGTCCGGTAAACTGCGCCTTGGCACCGCCCGTCACCATGTTGCACAATTCACCGATGGCATCAGGAAAGTCCTCGTGAGCATGGTCGAGTTGCGTGCCGGTAAACAGCGACACCACCCGCTCCGCCGTGGCGGTGGGAAAGCTCAGCACCACCGCTCCCTCGACATCCCCGCTCATGCCGATGATCCCCGACACATCGAACGATGGCTCATCGTTGCGCTTCAGCTTCGGCTGGCCGATGGCGACCTCGAGTTGAAGCATCATCTCGAACACGTTCTGCACCGACTTGACAAACGGTGTGATGTAACTGCTGTCCACGTTGCGTTCCTCCGGCCCGCCACTGCCGCCCAATCGGCCGGGCCGACAGCCAAGGGGCGGTTGGACTCATGCTGCCGCAGCCGGCCCGGTGCCGGATGCGGATGATTCGGTCTGCGTGGTGCGGATGAGCTGGACGATGTCGAGGATCAGGCTCACATCGCCGTCCTCCCGGATCGTGGCGCCGCTGAACGGACCACCCTGAGTGTCGGCATCATCGAGCGGCTTGATCACCACCTCCTGCTGCCCGATCAGCCGGTCCACCGCCAGCCCCGCACGCTGGCCGCCTACGCCGACGACCACGGCGAAGCGGCCTTCACCTTCCCCTTCTTCGTCCAGAACGGCCCGCATGTTGACCAGCGGCAGCACGCTGTCACGGAGCCGCATTACCGGCTTGCCCTGCACTTTGCCTCGGATCGTATCCTCCGGCCGTACGATCTCCACGATCGACTGAAGCGGAATGGCGTACATGTGGGCGCCGATCCGCACCATCATTGCGGGCATGATGGCCACCGTCAGCGGGATGAGTATCTCGATGGTGGTTCCCTTGCCCTGCCTCGATGCGATGTTGATCTGCCCGTTCATCTTCGCGACGTTGCTGTTGACCACATCCATCCCGACGCCGCGGCCGGAAAGGTCGCTGACCTGTGCCGCAGTCGAGAACCCGGGTGCAAAGATGAACCGGTAGACATCCTCATCCGACATCTGCGACACCACATCGGCGCTGGCAAGGCCCTTTTCCACCGCCTTGGCCGCGATGACTTCGCGATTGATGCCGCGGCCATCATCTTCGATGGCGATGCGCACGTGACTGCCCTGGTGTTCAGCTACCAGCCGGATATGGCCGGCCTCGGCCTTGCCTGCGTCACGGCGCTCGGCCGGCCCCTCGATGCCATGATCGGCACTGTTGCGGAGGATGTGGATCAGCGGGTCGGCAAGCAGCTCAAGCACGCTCTTGTCCACCTCCGTCTGCTTGCCCTCGATGTCGAGCCTGATCTTCTTCTCCGTCGACCGTGCGAGGTCGCGAATCACACGCGGATAACGGTCGAACAGCTTCGACAGCGGCTGCATCCGCGCCCGCATGACGTTGACCTGCAACTCGCCCGTCAGGCGGTCGAGGTCACTGTTGGCCGCGGCGAGCGTCTCGGTCAGGTCCTGCGGCACCGGCTGTTCGGCCACCCGGCGGCCGATGGCCATCAACTGGTTCTTGGCAAGCACCATCTGCCCGACAAGGTTCAGCAGGCTCTCGAGCCGCGCCACCTCGACCCGGATCGTCGCCTCGACCCCACCCCCACCCGCGCCGCCGCCATTGCCTGTCCCGGCGGCCGGTCCACCGCCGCCCGCCGCGCCTGGGGACGCGGTGGAGGCGGCATCGCCGCCCCCGGCCCCGCCGATCACGCCTGCAACGGCATCGCTCGGCGAATACGGACCATCTTCCGGTTCTACAGCTTCTGCCGATTGTGCCGCTTGTGACGGTTGTGACGCTTCGGCCGGCAAGCTCGCAACCTCACCGAGCACACCATCGACACGCAGCACCATCGGCACATCCGCAACCCCGGCCACAGCACCATCGAGTTGCTCACCCGCCGCGATCGTCTCGATGCGCTGTTGCAGCGTCCGAAGCGGCCAGTCAAGCCGTCTGCGCTCACTCAGTGCCTCGGCCTGGCGTTCGATGAGCCAACTCACCGCTTCGATACGGATGACCAGGCCCGCCACCTGCTCGCATTCGATGTCAGGAAGCTTCTCACCGGCATTTCTGACGGCTTCAGCGAGCGCGGCAAGGCCATCGAGTTCAAAGAAGCTGAGCGTCTTGTGAAGGTCCGCCGCGGTCTCGGCCAGCGCAGCGCCGGCCTCGTGCCGTGTGGCGTGGCCAGCAACCTCGGTCAGGGCCTGATGGATGCCACTGATCTGTTCATGGAGGTCGGCGACCATGAACTCGATCAGGTCGAGCTTCTGAGGCGGGAGCTCGAGCGGTTCGGAAGGGGCATATGACTCGGTCACACCATTCGAAGGCGCCTGCGCTTCATCTTCAACCTCGGGTTCGGCCTGTGCGCCATCACCGGGCACTGCAACGGGCACGACGGCATCGCCATCTTCCGCGGTGAGTCCCGCATCATCGCAATCGGGACCGGGGGCGCCATCAGCGGGCTGAAGCTTCGACAGCCGCGCGGCGAGTGGCTGGCCGTTGGCAATCGTCTTCAGCGTCTCGATCAGCGCCCCCGGCCCCTCCGGCGGCCACTCGCCCTGCCCCATCGCATCGAGCTGGCCGCGGAGCACATCGACACTCTGAAGCAGCGCATCCATGACCTCCGCGGTAAAGTGCGTGCGGTCCCGCCGCAGCAGGTTCAGTGCATCTTCCGCTGCGTGGGCGAAGCGGATCAGCGGGTCGATGCCGAGAAAGCTCGCAGCACCCTTGATGGTGTGCAATGCGCGGAAGACACTGTTAAGCCGGTCCGCCTGCTCACCCTCGGCCGCGGTTTCGAGGGCCACGAGATCGCTGTCGAGCTGTTCCAGCAGCTCTGACGATTCAGTAAGAAAGTCCTGGCGCAATTCGGGGTTGATCCCGTCAAGCGACATTGCGTGCCTCCTTTGCCGCCTTGACGTATGCAAACGCCTGCGGGGCTGCGACCTGGCTGAATGGTGTCTCACAGTTGCGCAGTGTCTCGGAATGTCCGATAAAGAGCGTCCCGTCCGGGGCAAGTTGCTGGTGGAACATTTTTGCGCACTGGTTTCTCATTGGCTGATCGAAATAGATCAGTACATTCCGACAGAAGATGACATCGAATGTACCGAACCGCCGCGCGGCCACCGTGTCCTTCAGGTTGAGAATCTCGAAGCGTACCATGTCGCGGATCGTGGGATCGAGTTCGTAGAAGCCATTGGACTGGTTGAAGTACCGCTGAAGCACGAGCGAGTTCATGGTTCGTACCGCATACGATGCATATCGGCCGGCCTGGGCCGCCATCAACACCTTCTCGCTGATGTCGGTGCCGAGAATCTCGACCTTCCAGTCGGCCAGGCGGACACCGAGCGAACGGTGGACCTGAATGGCCAGCGTATAGGGCTCCTCGCCCGTTGAGCAGGCTGCGGACCAGATGCGGAGCTTGCGGACATGACGACGGGCATCGAGCAGTTCCGGCAGTACCTGGCGCTCGAAATACTCCAGCTGAGGCTCATTCCGGAAAAAGCTGGTCTCGTTGATCGTGATTCGGTTGAACATCTCCTGGAACTCATCCTCGCGGTACGGGCCGACGGTCAGAAACATCAGGTACTGATCGAACGTCTCGAAATCGAGTTCCTCGAGCCGGCGTGAAAGGCGGCTCTCGAGCACGTATTTCTTGGTATCCGGAAAATGAATGCCGGAGCGGTCATAGATGATCCGGCGGAGCTTCTCGAACTGTCCCTCGCTCATGGTCCTGGCCGTAGTGCCCATTCGAATAGTGCCTCCCGTCATGAGTCATTGACAGCGCAAGGGCACCGTAGCCCATTTCCCCCCGGGGTAACTGCTGACCAAGAGTGTCCGCGCCCGGGCCGGGTGGCCACACCGCCCGGTCACGCTTACGCCGCTTCACGCGACACTTCATCGATCTGCTCGAGTTCCTGATCGCCGAACAGGCGCTCGAGCGAGAGCAGGATCAACAGGCGGTCTTCGAGTTTGCCCACCCCTTGGACATAATCACTCTCAGCACTGCAGACCATCGACGGGGGCGGTTCGACAATGCCGGCGTCAATGCGCAGCACCTCGTTCACCCGGTCCACCGTGAAGCCGATGACGCGACGGCCGACCTCAACGACAATGATCCGGCTGTCGTTGGTCGATTCCTGCGCCGGCAGCCGGAAACGCTTGCGAAGGTCCATCACCGGCACGATCCGGCCGCGCAGGTTGATCACCCCCTCGATGAAGGCAGGGCTCTTGGGCACCTTCGTGATCTGCATCATCCGGTTGATTTCCTGGACGGCCAGGATCGGGATCGCGAACTCCTCGGAACCGACCTTGAAGCTCACAAGCTGGAGAAGTTCCCCATCGGTTCGGGTGGCAGCGGTTTCGACTTTCTCGGACAGGGCGCTGGTGGGTGCGGCGGGATCGGTCGTGACGGTCATCGTGACACCTCCGGGACATCAGTGCCCGCGGCCCCCGGAAACATTCCGCGGCGCCGCGACCACGCATTCACCATCGGGCCGGCCACCAGCCGGCTTTAGAGGAAGCGCCGCTCGCATCAATTCATGAGTATTTTGCGGAGGTGTCCCCACCGCTACAACCGGAACGGTGGACCGCATCGTCACCGGGTCGCGATACCCTGCGCGGCCCCCTTGCACCGGAACAACTGGGCTGGCTGTGTCAGTGGTCTGCCTTCAGCCCGATGGCCATGGCGGTGACCAGCCCACAAGGTGACATGGCCATCGGTCACGGGCAGCCGTGGACGCAGCCAGCCCCGACACAACCCGGCAACGCGTAAAGATACGCTCAGCCACCCGTTAACACCCACTTGAGCGTCTGGGCGGTCGCCGCCTCACGCGCCGCCTGGAATGCCGCAACGTCCGAAAACCGCGATTCGGCAAGGTCGAGCGCTTCGATCGTCACGTTGATGCGCGGCGAGCGGAACGGCCACGGCCAGAACTGCCACATCTTCTTCAGCGGCGTCACGTGCAGCCCCTGAACCTGCTTGCCGAAGGCGACCGGCGCCGCATGATCCTGTATTTCGATCGCCCCGAGCATCATCAACGACAGGGCATCGAAGTATGACACGAGGCGCTGGGCGTAGCTGAGATTCGTCGGCTCAATCGTCTTCCGCTGAGCTTCATCGCCCCCGCGCAGTGTGGAGAGCGCCTCGTCAATCACCATCGCCAGTTCATCGATGAAGCCCTGCACCGCTGCGCGTTCCTCTTCCGACTCATCACCGGCATATCGCGTGTAGAGCCAGCGGGCATGCAGCGCCACCAGGAGCGAAGCATACGGGCCGCGCTTCCGGACACGCTCAACACTGCTGCGCCAGAGCTTGATGTGTTCCAGTGGCGGCATCGTGTTGAACGCAAGTGGGCGCCCCCCAGCATCGAGCTGCGGCGACTGGTCGGCCTCGATCCATCCATCATCATGATGCTCGACCGCATCGATGAGGCTGGTCCACATCGACTCGGGCATCGCCTCGGGGCGGCGCCAGGCGCGGGCGATATCGGCCGCCATCTTCGCGTGCGCGGCCTGCTCGACAATGCGAAGGCCACCTTCAGTCCGGTCAAGCACGATCATGACTGGTGCGATCCTGATGCGGCACCGCTTGCGGCCGCTGCAATGTCCTGCCAGCGCCCCGTGTCCGCCGCATCCCGCGCGGCGAGCATCACCGCGGCAAGGTGCAGGGATTGCGAGGTGCCGTAAAGGGCCGCCGAGTCGCCGCGCAGCGCTGCAAGCAGCTCACGGTGGATGGGCTCAGGCCTGACGGTGTCGGTGACGTCGGTCTGCTCGCGGTCATGGGTCAGAATCCAGCACCGGTCATCGCGGACCTCGATCTGCCCGGCACTGCCGACAAGGCGCAACCGATCATCCCCCCACGTCGGGGCCTTGGGCGGGCGCAGGTAATCGGCGTGTACGATACCGGTGGCCCCCCCCTCGAGCTCGAACAACGCCACCGTGTGGTCTTCCATCGTGCCGTAGTCCGGGCGAGTGAGATTGTTCTGGCGGCCCACGGCGCGGGTGAAATCCAAGCCCGTGACGAACGCAATGGCATCGATGCCGTGGCTCGCGACCCAGAGCATCGTCCCGGTATAGAGCGAGCGGTCGGCATACCATGCGGGCCGGGTGGCGAAGGGATAGCTCTTCTGCGCCGTGGCAAGCACCGGCTGACCGATGTCGCCGGAGGCCACCGCGGCCTGCGCCGCCCGGAAACAGGCCCGCGAACGGAAGTCAAACTCGGTCACAATGCGCCGATCGTTGCCGCGTGTGAGTTCCACGAGCCGTCGATACTGCGCCCATGTGCCGGCGATCGGCTTGTCACTGACCACGGGAATGTCCCGCTCGAGACACCGCGCAACCCAATCGCCATTGAAGGCGTAGACGGCCCCAACGTTGACGATGTCCGGCCTGAACTGCTCGAACATGTCCTCGGGATCGTTGTAGAAGGCCAGGTCATCGCGGCTCTCCCGCATGCCTTCGGCCTTCTTGCGGGCCGGCTCGGGGTCATGGCCATCGCCGGCCATGGCCACAGCCTCGATACGGATATCCTCATCGTCGAGGGCCCCTTTCAAGTAGTGATGGCCGTTGCCACCGATGAATGCAAGTCTCATCGCTTACCTTTCGTGTCGAATCGTTTCATGATGCCATCGTTTCGGGCTTGAGTGCTGTCACGCGGCCGGACTACTCTTGCAGCTTCTCGAGCTCCTTGCCGAGCTGGTCGACAAGCGGCGCAATGGTTTCAGCACTGAAGTCGAAGTCGATTCCCGCCGCGGCGAAAAGCTCGGGCAGCGGCCGCGTCCCGCCGAGCGACAGCGCCTTGCGATAGTCGGCCAGCGCCTGCTTGCAGTCTTGCCGCGCGTTGCGCCACACCTGGAGCGCCCCGATCTGGGCGATTCCGTATTCCACGTAGTAAAACGGGTAGCAGAATATGTGCAGTTGGCGCTGCCAGCGTGACCGCTGCGCTTCTTCCAGACTCGAGAAGTCGACCAGCGGGCTGGTAAAACGGCCGGAGATTTCCAGCCACGCCTCGGTCCGCTGCGCGCGGGTGTGGTCCGGGTGGGTATAGAGCCAGTGCTGGAACTGATCGACGGTCGCCATCCACGGGAAAAAGCGGATGATCCCCTCGAGCTGCCGCCGCTTGGCCCGCGCGGCCTCCTCGGGATCATCGTAGAACGTGTCATAGTGGTCGCAGCCGAGCAGTTCCATCGTCATGCTCGCCACCTCGCAGAACTCGATGGGGGCATGGCGCAGGAACGTGAGCGGTTCTTCGCGCGCCGCGAGGGTGTGAAAGGCATGGCCACCCTCATGCAGCAGCGTGTCCACATCGCGCTGCACACCTGCGGCGTTCATGAAGATGAACGGCTGCCGTACGGCGTTGAGCGTGCTCTGGAACCCCCCCGGCCGCTTGGCCTTACGGCTCTCGAGGTCGAGGTTGCCGTTGTCGCTGAGGGAGGCGAAGTCCTCGGCAAGCTGCGGCGACAGGCGTTCGAAAATCGCCTTCGTGTTAGCCACGAACCGGTTGATGTCCGCCGGGTCGAACGGCCGCAGCGGTGGGCGGCCACGCGGATCGACGGCAAGGTCCCAGGGCCGCAGGCGGTCCAGTCCCAGCCGTTCGGCCCGTTCCTCGTCCAGCCGCTCGACAAGCGGCATGAACGTCTGCTCAATGGCATCGGCGAAGCGGACGCAGTCGGCGGGCTCGTAATCGAACCGCCCGTAAGCCTTCCACGTGTAGGCACGGAAGTCGGGCAAACCGGCATTGGTGGCGATGCGATGACGCAGGTCCAGGAGCTTGTCGAATATCTCATCCTGCCGCTCGCGGTCCTGTGCCTGCCGTTGCTCACCGGCCTGCCAGGCCGACTCCCGGACCGAGCGATCGGGTTCTTCGAGATAGCGGGCAAGCTGCTGAAGGGTCTGCTCACGGCCATCGAACTCCACTGTCATCGCGCCGCGCAGCTTGTTGTATTCAGTGGTCAGCCTCGTGACTTCGGTCTGAAGCGGCACGTTCTCATCGCGGTAGATTTCAACATCCGTCCGCCATTCACGCAGCAGCACCGCATAACGGGGATCGGTGGCCTCCAGTGCCGCCGCATGTGGCGACTCGATCAGCTTCTTCTGAAGCTTGAACACCATCGGCGCGATCTTCGGGCGCACGTTCTCGATGAAGTTCATATACGCCGCTTCGATCGCCTTGTCCTCGGTATGGCAGGCCAGATCGATATTACGACGGGCGCCGTATTCACTGACCACCGCCTGGAGATCGGATAGATCGATCAGCCACTGTTCGGCATCCTCGGGGGATTCGATCGGCCGATCGAGCAGTGCCTGGTACAGCGGCTCGAGGTTGGCGAAGTCCGAACAGTCAAGCTCGGGCGAGACGAAGTTGCCTTCCAGCCGGGGTGAGGCCATGGTCGACTCCTGGGGGGTGAGGCTTGCGCTTCGGGTCAAACGGACAGTGGGGAATGCATCATGGCGACACCTTCTGCCGCAGTCCCCGCACCTTCATGGGCAGGCCGAACAGGTCGATGAAGCCGCGCGCCGCGGTCACGTCGTAACCCTCCATTGCAAAGCTGGCCAGTTGCGGGTCGTACAGCGACTCGGGGGACTGCGCCCCGACCGCGAGGGCCCGCCCTTTGTAGAGCTTGACCCGCACCGTGCCGCTTACCACGCGGTTGACATGGTCGAAAAAGCTCTGGAACGCCTCGCGCAGCGGATGGAACCATTGGCCGTAGTAGACCAGTTCGGCGTAGCGCAGGGCAAGCTGCTGAGCCGCATGGTAGGTCTCTCGCTCGAGGCACAATTGCTGTAGCGCCTTGTGAGCCTCGTAGAGGATCGTCCCGCCGGGGGGTTCGTACACACCGCGCGACTTGATGCCTACAAGCCGGTTCTCGGCAAGCACGGTCATGCCCACCGCGTGCTCACCGCCGATGGCGTTGAGCTGCTCGATGAGCGTATGAGGTTCAAGCCGCTGTCCATCGACGCTGACCGGCGAACCGGCGTCCAAGCCGATCTCGACGTACCCCGGCTGATCCGGCGCCTCGGTCACCGGCCGCGTCATGACGAGGCAGGCATCCCGCGGTTCGTTGGCCGGGTCCTCGATCTCGGCCCCTTCGTGGCTGATGTGCCAGAGGTTGCGGTCGCGGCTGTATATCTTCTCCGCCGTCTGCTCGACGGGGATGTCGTGCTTGCGGGCATAGTCCAGCGCCGCCTCGCGGCTGGTCAGCTCGAAGGCGGTGTCCTTCCACGGGCTGATGATCTTCAGATTCGGGTCGAGCGCCTGGTAGGTCAACTCGAAGCGGACCTGGTCGTTGCCCTTGCCGGTGGCACCGTGGCCGACGGCATCCGCCCCCGTCTCGTGTGCCACCAGCACCTGGTGGCGGGCAATCAATGGCCGGGCAATGCTGGTCCCGAGCAGGTAGTCATTCTCGTAGACGGCATGCGCCCGGAGCATGGGCAGGCAGTATTGCTCGGCGAACTCGTGGCGAAGATCGCGTACGACCACCTCATCGGCCCCGCTCGCCTTGGCCTTGGCTTCGATGCCGGAAAGCTCATCGCCCTGCCCGATCTCGGCGGCGAAGGCCACCAGCTTCACACCGGGGTAGCGCTGCTTGAGCCAGGGCAGGATGACGGAGGTATCCAATCCACCGGAATAGGCGAGCACGATTTTCTGAGGCGATGGCTGGTTCATGGTTATGTATCTCCTTGGGGGCTTGCGATGTCCCCATGCCTGTCGCGGCTCGCCGCGAAGGCCAACGCCCCGCAACGTGCGGCGGACTCCGTGCCTTCCCCGGCGGTGG
>PUNN01000360.1 GCA_003552605.1 Phycisphaeraceae bacterium | reverse complement strand
TCGCCCACGGGGCTGCAGCGGCATGTACCCGAGGGAGCCTGTGGGCCACGACCCGGGTCACGCCACTTGCGTTGCTCAAGGGCGAGGCAGACTGCGCCCCCTGCGCAACCGGCCGGAGCGACAATGCCAGCTTTTCGTCCCGTTGCGCTGAATGCGCTGAATGCGCTGATCGGCATTATGAACTGGGTTTGTCGGTGCAGTTGTTGTGCGCACTTGCGTAATGACGAAGGACAGCAAACTTGTCGGCCGATCATGAGGTGACGCAATCAGCCGCCTCGCGGTTTGGGCCCACCGGCCTCGGCCCGAGTGGCCCGCGGTAGCCGTGACGGGCAAGCGCCTGCCCCACCTCACGCTTGCATTGCGTCACTCTTGCCGGGCTGATTCGCAGTTCCCGCGCCAGTGCCGACTGTGAGCCGTCGCCGTCGGTTTCCGAGAGAAACATGAACACCTTCCGTGGCTTCTCCGGCACATCTTCGATCTCGAAGATCACCGGGTAATCGTGGGCGATCCGGCACTGATCGGCAGGGCCGACACCGGCCCTGTCGGCCAATGAGTCGCGAAGCCGGCGGGGTTGATCCTCATCCACATCATGGAGCGGCTCATCGATCGACCTCATCGTGAAGCCCTTTTGCATCTGCACGGCCGGTGACATCACACACTGGCCGCGGCCCCCGGTGCGGCGGCCGTTGATGAAGTTGCGCGAGGCGTACTCAACGAGCCAATACGGTGTCAGGGACTCCAGGCGATGGCGTTCGGCAGCGCTGTGGACGTACACTGCCACCATCGCCATGACCTCGGCGATGGCTTCCTGGCGGTCTCTGCGACGCATACGGCGAAGGCGGTAACGGGCGCGCTGCATCAACTCCTGATGATGTGTGGTGAGCCAGGCGTTGGCGCGATCACGGACATGGGTGAGAGAAGACTGGGAGATTGTGGCGGCTGTCATGGCAGGCCTCCTTGGGTAAAGGAGGACGACAGCCGCCCGCGGAGGCGGCTGTCGTCCACGGTGAACGTGAAAGACGAGCCGCCTCCGATGAGGAGGCGGTGACAATTCGTTGAATAACGGATGGCTGGCGAAAGCGCCCCGCGGGGCGCGGGACGGGGGAACGGGTGATAGCACTCCCCCATCATCTGGTTATAACCGGGAAGGGGTGGTTTTTAAGCTGGGGGATGAATTCTGCTTTGATCGACCGACGGACGACCTGTCACGTGTAGATGCGGCGAGGCTGCCGATC
Organism: Phycisphaeraceae bacterium; assembly: GCA_003552605.1. Lineage (GTDB taxonomy): Bacteria > Planctomycetota > Phycisphaerae > Phycisphaerales > Phycisphaeraceae > B1Sed10-187. Next base: position 3,037 of record PUNN01000360.1, on the reverse strand, counting down.
GACGCCTTGATCGTTGGCACCCGGTAACGCGTTCGTTCGAGGCTCGATCTCCGGAGGTGCCCCCCTACCCGTAATCTCTGACTATCACGCAACATCACGGCTTGCGGGCCACCCGCTGTATAATGCGACTCGGCCGGTGATCTGCGGCTATCGCGGGCACGAGCGAGGTGGCCCATGGACACACGCGAACTGTGGAAACAGTGGAAAGCATCGGTGGAGGCGCTGCTCGGCGGCCTGCCCCGCATCGCCAGCAGCCTGCACGGGGATGAGAGATGGCTCGATGAACAGTCCGGATGGCGGGCGCTGCGCCAGCGGCATCAGGTGTACGGGGCAACGGACAGCGAACCCGCCCTGGTCATCGCCCTGTACGGGCCCACGGGTGCTGGCAAGAGCACATTCTTCACGCTGCTGACGGGTGCGGAAGTTCCGGCCGGGGGTGATGTGCGGCCCTACACCCACGTGCCCTGCCTCGCGGTGCCGGCATCGCTCGCCGAAGATGGGCATCTGCCCGAGCGGTTCCCCGAATGGGACCTGGTGTCGCTGGAGCATCCAGACCAACTCAGGGAGCGCAAAGCCCCACCCCAGCGGCTCTACTACACCACCTGCACGGCCAGAGGCGATGGGCTGGCCACGATCCTGGCCGATGTGCCCGACTTCAACTCGGTCGAGCGGGCCAACCTCGAGCGTGCCGAGGCGATGCTGGACCGTGCCGAGGCGGTGCTGTTTCTGGTCTACGATGAGGCCTACAAGAACCGCGATGCCGTTTCGCATCTCGAGCAGGCCTGTCGGCGTACCGGCCATCTGATCTTCATCTTCACCAAGAGTGATGCCGAAGTGGCCCGTCGCAAGTGGGAGGACCTGCTCAGCGATCTCGGGCACACTGCGGATTTCGACTTCGCAGCGTCCCGGCACGATGGCCAGACGCTTCTCGAGTTTCTATCGCAGTCTGCTGTCTATGCCAGTCCACGCAGCCCCGGGCCGCGACTGGAAGATGTCGTCGCACTCGAGGACAAGCATCCCCGGCTTCGCTCGCTGCTGATGGGGCTCGATCAGCAGCGCATCCTGCGAAGCAGCCTCTGGCAGCCGACGCTTGAAGCGGTCGAGGTGACCGAAGGGGTGCTTGAGGAGGCCCGAGGCCGGGCCGAGGAATTGAGCTGGCGGATCAACATTGCCGAGGAGGCGACGAGAGATTCCGCCAAGAACCTTGCCGAAACCATGTTTCCGCTGGGGCGCTTCCTTGAGGTGGTGCTGGAGGAACTGAACGCCCGTCAGGGCAGGTTCGGCCGCGGCATGGCCAGGGCCGGCGGCTGGGTGAGCAAGGCGGTGCTGGGCCTGGTGCGCATGGTCAGGGGCCTGCTGCGAAAGCCGGATGTCGTGTCCCGTGAGAAAGCCGAGGCCCGCAACATGCGCGAAGCGGTGGACGCAATCGCCGAGACACTCCGCGAGGCGGTGCCCGATGAGGCGAAGCCCACCGGTCTGCTTTCCGAGCAGCGCATCGAGCGGTGGCGCCGCAACTGCACCGAGGACAATCCACCCCCACCGCCGAAAGAAGAATGGACCGAAACCGCCCGCCGTGAGGCACGGGAGTGGGCCGAGCGACATCCCCGATTGGCCAGGACGCTGCCCCCGGTCATCAACACCGTCCTGGTGACGGGGGCGGGCCTGCTGGTGTTGGACCTGGCATTCATCGGTGGGCTCGGCACAGTGACTGTCGAGGTTCTGATCGCAGGCGGGGCCGGCACGGCAGCCGGAATCTTCGGCAAGCTGATCCAGAAGATGCACATGGAACGCGTCTTCGAGGAGACCGCCCAAGCCTGGCGTGAGCAACGAGCGGGTGAATTCGAAGCGCACCTGCTGAAACAGTTCATGAACCCGCTGTGCCTCGACCGGTGGAAGGCGGATCGTGATGCATTCACCGGCGATGTGGCGGCGGCGTGCCGTGAAGCCTGTGAACACCTGCGACAACTGCTGCATGAACCGGAAGGAGGTGAGCGATGAGCCGACCCGCCCTCGTGGCCCAGGCAGCCGCGGAAGTCGATGACCTGCTCGCCGATGCCGGCCCGCTCACCCGCCTGACGGCGGTGGCGAGGATGAACGCCCGGGCCGAGCAGGTCCGACGCATGCTGGAGGATGAACAGCGGTGGCTCCGCCGGCCACTGCAGGTGGCGCTGATCGGTGAGACCGGTGTGGGCAAGTCGGCCCTCTTCAACGCCCTGATCGGACGCGCGGAGGCCAGTTCGACCGCCGATCTGCGCTGCCACACGGATTATCCGGTCGTGGCCGTCTCACCGGCCGACCGGCCGCGGCTGAACCTCGATCCGGATGCCCACGCCCACTACGTGAAGGTACCGGAGCTGAGCAACCTCGCCCTCATCGACACGCCCGATTTCAACGGCGCCAAGCCCGAGCATCACGAACGGGCCCGGCAGGTGATCCGGCACGCCGACCTGATCATCTACATCACCATTCCCGACCAGCGTGCCGACATGAGCGGGCTGGAGGAACTGGCCAGATGGCGGGCCACCCACCGGTTCCTGTTCGTGATCAACAAGATGGACCGGGAGCAACTCGATGGTGATCCGATCCGGCGTGACTTCGCGCGGCGGCTGCACGACCTCGGCTTCCACGCCCCGCCATCGCGCATCTTCCTGACCAGCACCACCGACACCGCCGGAACCGATCTGCCGCGATTGCGGGATCTGCTGCTGCGCCACAGCGATGATCCCGGGATCACCATCGCCCGCGAAGATGCCGCCCTCGGCCACCTCCAGCACGTGCTCGCCCCGGAGTTGCGCGAGAACCTTGAGGCCACGCGCCAGCAACTTGAGGGTGCTCTGGACCGCCACCAGCAGGAGGTGCAGCGCATCTACACTGAGGCCCTCTCCGACCCGCACATCGAGCGGCTGCTCAAGCGGATGGTGCGGGAGCAGAGTTGGCTGGAAGCGGCCCGTGTGTGCTGGTGGCCGATGTCGACCATGCTGCATGTACGCAACCGGTTCGCCCTCCTGATGACCGGCTATCACGTGGCGCGGTCGAT
>PUNN01000022.1 GCA_003552605.1 Phycisphaeraceae bacterium | reverse complement strand
CGCTGATGGCGCGCGAGGCCAACCCGCTCTACGAGGTCCTGCTCCCCTTCGCCGTGCCGGTGGCCGCGCGGCTCAACGCCGAGCATGGCGCCGATTATGACGTGGCGAAGCTGCTGCGCTGGTCGACAGGGGTCAGTGATGTGCGAAAAGGCTGGGGGATGATCTCGGATCAGTGGGGCGGGCTGGACAGCCACGGCCTGATGGGCTCGACGATCGACTTCGGCGGTTACGCGTTCGCGATGAACACATTCGTGAGCAGCTCGATCATCGTGCCGGCAGCGCGGTATGACCCGCGGCTGGCACGGGCCATCGGCCGGTGGCTGCTCAACGCGGCGAACGCGGCGAGGCTGTTCTATCCCGATGAGCTGCCGCCGGAGCACCAATCCTGCCCCGACTGGGAACCAGCCTCGCGACATGCGGTGTGTTACGAGGGGGTGTGCAAGGAATACGAAGGCCGCTCGCCCTACGCCCTCGGCGACCCGACACGTTTGAACTGGGGCAAGTTGGATTTTGCCATCTACGGCGCGGCGTATGCCGGGCTGTATGCGGGAGTAGTCCACCCGACGGCGACCCGGGGCGTGCTGGCGCTGGACTGCCTCGCGACCGACTTCTTCGCCGATCAGGCCTACCCGACATGGCTCTACTACAACCCGCACGACACCCCGGTCACCATCGCCGCGCCTGTTGGCAATGAACCGAAAGGTGTTTATGATGCCGTCACTCATCGCTGGCTGAGCGAGTCGACCAGCGGCGCCCTGGCCGTCGAGTTGCCCGCGGACTCTGCCCGGGTGCTGGTCATCACCCCGCCCCAGCCGCGCCAACGTCGTGAGGGTCGATGGCTGCTGGCCCAGGGCGTGGTGATCGACTACGCTGTGCCGGATGCGTAATGCGTTTTTTCGGGGAAGTTTCCGGGGTCCGGCGATTTTCGGGGGACTCCGGGGGTTTCCGGGGGTTCACGGGGGTTTCCGGGGGGGGATTTCCGGATTGTCCCGGGCTGGACTGTGCATGCACCGCTTGCGGTCGCTGTTCGAGGCCTGACGCCCGGCCGGATCCTTCCGCAGCCGGCGGATGGGTCAGAGAGTGGACAACCGGGGGCGGTCATGTGCAACGCGGCAGCTCGATGGTGGATGCAGGCGGTGCGGGCGGGGGTGTCGTTGAACCGGGCTCACCAGGCGGCCCCGTGGCGCCGTAATATTGACAGGTTTCTATGAACGATTATGATGTGCAAACCTCGGCCGCGGAACTGGTCAGGACCTTCAAGGCGCTCGGTGAACCTGTCCGCCTTCAGATCCTTCGACTGCTGCCGCTGACCGATGAGAAGTGTGATGACGTGTATAACGTCTCGGAACTGGCCGAGGAGCTCGGCCTCGCTCAGCCTACTGTCAGCCACCACCTGTGTGTGCTCAAGAATGCCGGCCTGGTCAAATGCCGGAAGATGTGCCGCGACAAGTACTACTGGGTCGACTGCGAGGCCCTGAGCACGGCCATGGCCGCCTTCGATCGCCTCATGGAAGAGCGGGCCTGAACGCCCGCGGCGGGGGCTGCGTGCCCGGCCGCGGTTCCGCCATCCCGGCCGCCGCCGCTTCCACCAGTGCCCGTGGCCGGGCCGTCACGCCATTATCTGATCCGTTTCACTGCCAGAACAAGGTCAGTCCCACCGCGGCGGGCTGTCAGCATGCCATGGCATGAGCCGCCGCGGGCAATCGTTTCGTGAACTCATCCACGGTCAAGGAGTCTTTCAGCATGGAATACCGTCAACTCGGCCGCACCGGCGTCAAGGTCACCCCGCTCTGCCTCGGATGCATGATGTTCGGCGGCAAGACCGAGCCGGAACCTTCGATGGATATCATCGACCGGGCGATCGATGCCGGCATCAACTTCGTCGATACGGCCAACGTCTACAGCCGGGGCCGCAGCGAGGAGGTCACCGGCGATGCCCTCAAGCGAAACGGCAAGCGCGACCGCATCATCCTGGCCACCAAGGTCCACGGCCGCATGGCCGATGATGATCCCAACATGATGGGCAACAGCCGGCGCCACATCATTCAGCAGTGCGATGCTTCGCTCAAGCGGCTCAAGACCGATTGGATCGACCTCTACCAGATTCACCGGCCACGCTCCGAGACACCGTTCGATGAAACCCTCCGTGCGCTTGATGACCTGATCCGCACCGGGAAGGTGCGTTACATCGGCACGAGCACCTTCGCCGCCTGGCAGTTCGTCGAGTCGCTGTGGATCAGCAAGGAACTCGGGCTGAACCGCTTTGTCAGCGAGCAGCCACCGTACAACCTGCTCGACCGCCGCATCGAGCGCGAGTTGCTGCCAATGGCGCGGAGCCACGGTGTGGCGGTGATCCCATGGTCGCCGCTCGGGCAGGGCTTTCTCACCGGCAAGTACGAGCGCAACCAGCCGGCGGCCGAGGGCTGGCGCCTCAGCCCCGACCACTTCCGCACGAAGGCGGTGCTCGAATCGAGCCAGACGTTCGACATCGTGGATGTGCTCAAGGCCATCGCCGCCGAAAAGGGTGACGGGGTCAACGCCGGCCACATCGCCCTCGCCTGGTGCATGGCCCGGCCAGGCATCACCAGCCCGATCATCGGCCCGCGGACGATGGAGCAGCTCGAGGACAACCTCAAGGCGGTCGATGTCGTCCTGACCGAGCAGGACAACAACCGCCTCGACGAAGTCAGCCCGCCCGGCGGCATGGTCGCCCCCTACTACAACGCTGACTTCGGCCCAGCGCAGTACCCCTGGCCGTGATCCGGCGGGTGTGAGGTCGCCGTAAACGCCGTGAACGGTGTGAAAAGGTTCGATGGGCGATGTGCCGTCGTTCCGGAAGTGTCCGTGCGCTTTGCCAGTCGCCGCGGCGACTGGGCGAAGACGGTGAACCCGGCCCGTCCTTCGTTTCCCCCGCAGGGAAAGCGCATGGGTCGCTGTGCCCGCGGCCTTTCCCGTAAGCGCGACGGTGTGCAAGGGCGCCGGTAGCGTCAAAACAGCCCCTGCTCTGAAAAGTTCCGGCCATTCTCTTTTCGATGCTTGGCCGGCGCGGTAGAATCGTGGCACGGGCAGGTCGCGAGCACGGGGCTGGATTCATGGCGCAGATCGGACGATTGACACTTGAAACACCGGAGCAGGTCGAGGTCAGCTTCGATCTGGCCGGGCCGGGGTCGCGGTTCTGCGCGGTCTTGATCGACATGCTGATCATGGGGCTGTTGCTGTTCGGGATGATTGCGGTCTTCATCATCCTGGCCATGGCCGGTCCGATCGAAGACCCCACCGGTGTCGGCTGGATGATGGCCGTGGCGATCGTGCTTTTTGCGCTGATTGCCTTCGGCTATCACCTGTTTTTCGAGTTGGTCATGCGCGGGCGGACGCCGGGCAAGAAGATGTTCCGGCTCCGCGTCGTTCGTGACAACGGCACACCGGCGGGCGCGATGGAGATTCTGATCCGCAACCTCGTGCGGATCGTCGATTCACTGCCGAGCTTTTATGTCCTCGGCGGCCTGGTGGCGTGGCTTCACCCGATGCACAAGCGCCTTGGCGACATCGCCGCGGGTACCGTGGTGATCAACGAGCAGGCGCCGGAGGATGTGCCGGCTTCTTTCCACAGCGCTTGGCGCCCCGCCGCGGCGAAGATGCCGCCCGCCGCGCCGGCCCCACCCGCCACGGGAGCCGGCGTGGCAGATGCAGTGGCGTCGGGCCCGGGGACGGGGGGAGCGGGTCCGGGGGGGGCGAGTCCGGGGGGGCTGGTGTCGGGTTCGGCCCAGGCGGCCTCCGGCATGGTCAACCCGGCACTGAGCGCGGAAGAGCGCCGGATCATCACATCGTTTTTCGAACGCGCTGCGGACCTGGAGTATGACCGCCGCACTTCGCTCGCCGCGCAGATCGCCACCTCCCTGCGGCGGCGACACGGCGGGGCGGCGATGGACCCGGAGCGCTACCTCGGCCGATTGCTGGAGGGCACACACCACGAACCCTGACCGCCGCATCGAGCAGCGTTGCGACCGATGGCAGCGGCTGGCCGACCTGGTCGAATCGGCCACGAGGCGTGGTGCGCGGCGAACGGGGCCGCAGGCCACGAACGAACTGATCCACCTGTACCGACAGACCGCGGCGGACCTCGCCCGCCTCCGCGCTGCCGGGGCGCAGCCATCGAAGATTGATGCGCTCAACCGCCTGCTCGCCCGCGCCCACGTGCTGATCTATAACACCACGGCCCCGCGGCGGCGGCCGCGGATCGGCCGGTTCTTCCTCCACGACTATCCACGGCTGGTGCGGCAGACCTGGGCGTTTCACCTTG
>PUNN01000107.1 GCA_003552605.1 Phycisphaeraceae bacterium | reverse complement strand
GCGCGTTGAGCACCGGAGAACAGCGGGTCGTCCCCCGCATCTGCGATCTCTATCACCTCGTGGCCTCCACACGTGGCAAGATCGAGTTGATGCTCGCCGAGGACGGCAACGCCAGTGAGGACCGCGTGGTCGAGAGCCTCCTTGGCGAGGCGGTCAAGACCATCTTCAACGAAGTGGCCGATGCCGATGAGTACGAACAGATCATCGATGCCTTCACCGCCGGCCTGACCCTTGTCGTGGACGATGAGCTGTCGGCCGATGAGCAGGTGGCGAACATGAAGCTTGTCGATGGGCTGTACGATGCCGCCCGGGACCTCGCGAAGCGGCTCGAGGTCGACCCCGATGACCCACAGATGCTTGCCACCACGGGCGAACTGCTGCTCGAAGGCCTGTACGTCAACAACCGCCTGAGCAAGCACGCGGGCCCGGAGGGTGTCGGGTATCGACGCTGAAAAGCAGCCCCGGCAGCAGCTCAGCATGTAACATGCCTTAACCTGCCGGCCGTGACCGGTTACCGCTTTCTTCCCACGCTTCCGGGCTGTTTTTCGCGTCGACTCGTCCGGGGGCCGGGAACCTGGGGCCGGGGGAGCAGCGATCTCAGTTGAACACCGTGGAAGATACGCGGTTCTACGGCTTGGCGACCCTCGCGCGGCGTGATTCGACAAGGCGTTGCAGCAATCGTAATTCTTCTTCGGCAAGGGAGTCGATCTCCTTCCACAAATTCTCTTCTCTTGCTTCAAGCGGGTGATTCCCAGGCCACAGCGCGATGCCGTCCTCACCGACTTCCCAGACACCCCAGCCATCCCGATAGGTATTCAGGAAGCCGCGCCAGGCTGTGAGGATTCGGTGATCGTTCTGACGGAGTTGGACCATCAGAACGGGTCTCGCCCCCTCAGCCCACCTTGCGGCAAGCTGCCGGGCAGCACTTTCTGGAACACGACGCCGCATCATCTCTGCCCGAAGATTCGCTTCAACATCTGCGTAATAACGGATCGCAGCATCATTGGCTTGCTCGAAACGATCAATCAGGGATCGTCGATCCGCAATCGAGTCGATGCCGGTAAAGGTTGACACGTCGAGCCCACCTGCTGATTCCAATGCGTCCAACTCAGCCGACAGGTCAGACATCACCTGATACATTTCAGCCATGATGACTTGGAGTGATTTCAGGACCACGCGGTCGTTGCCGGTTGCCGCGTGCGCAGCCTCCTGCACTTGTGCCAGAGTATCTTCCAGAATGGCCAGTTCTTCATGCCTCACCTGCTCGCCGGCAAGCGCCCGATCGAGAAGCCTGTCGACTTGCGGCCTTCTTTCAGCTAAAGATTCGGTAAACGACCTCATGGCCTCATGGTCCCGGTCAGGTGGGGGACCGGCCCTGTGGGCTGTCGCTGCGACAAGCAGCCCAAGTGTCAGGCAAAGCACCGCACAGGCAACGCTGCCGGCAAGCTGAGACCGGCTGAGTTGAAAAACAACCCATGCAGGGAACACCGTCACCAGCAACAGAACGATCAATCCGACTGAAATCCGGCCGAAAAGTTGCGAGCTATCCACTGCCGCGGATAAATCCATCACACTGCGGACGACAATCCCCACGGCAAGCAGAATAAGGGGAACTGCGGCCCACCAGTGAGGCTGAAACTTCGATGAAGCACGCTGTCTACCGCGAGACCTCTTCCCATCATCAGACTTTTCCATAACGGACCCCTGTGCTGGTTCACCGTGTCCTGGAAGCCGGGCCGTTCGACGATAAAGAGTCGGCGGTGATGCCGTGCCCACCAGGGCAAACGCATGAAGGCGCAAAACCGGCTGGCTGGGTCAGCGGCTTCCGGGGGTGTCCGCAGCCGATGGCCATGACGGCCCGTGACCGGGGGCGGGGGCTCGCCGCATGGTGTCAGTCCGCAGGGGGCGGAATGGTGGCCGCCCCTTGGGGATTGACACCACCGTCGGTGCTCGGGTCGCCGGTCAGTGTTAGTGTTACCCCATCCTTCGCCCGGACCATCAGCATGTTAGCCCGGGTGGTGCGGGCAGACGAGTCTCGGTGGGAGGCGGTCTGCATCACACAGCAGGTTGAAGGCGGCGGGGCTCAGCGGAGCAGGGCGACCGCATATAGTTGCAGAGCCGGGCGGCAAAGTCAGCGGCTTCCCACAGCCGATGGCCATGCCCGCCCGTGACAAGGGGGTCGCCGTGTGTGGGGGCATGCTTCCGTGCCCCGGAGAGAGAGCGGCACAGGGAAGCGACATGGCGCCGAGGCCACACGGTACATGCCATGTCCCCTGAGCTACCCGTCCCCCATCCTCCGCCTCGTCGTGTTCCCCCTGCGAGCCCGCTCTGGCATCCTATGATCGGGCGCCACGTGGTGCAGGAGGTTCGACATGGGCATTTTCTCTGCAAAGCGCAGCGGGCAGGCAGGTGACGGCACGATCCCGGCCCATCCCCCTGAAAGCCGGATCGAGGCCATCGGCCACGAGTTGCTTGATGCCGCTGCGCAGCATCGCCAGGGCTGGATGTCGGCCGAATCCTGGAGCGAGCGGCTGATGGACTGGGCCATGAGCGACCCGGCTTTCAAGGTTCAGATGTTCCGTTTTGTTGATGTCTTTCCCGTCCTGAAAGATGCGCAGCAGATCCATCGCGTACTCACCGACTACCTGTCGCAGCCGGGGGTGAATCCCCACCGTTTCTCGGCCTGGGCATGGCGGCCGGCCGGTTTGCGCAGCGGACATTTGCAAAGACCGTGGCCGGCCGCATCGAGGCGATGGCCCGGCGGTTCATCGCCGGACGTGATGCCGGTGCCGCCCTGGCCGTACTGCGGCAGTTGTGGGATGGCGGCGCGGCCTTCAGCGTGGACCCGCTCGGGGAAGCATGCCTGAGTGATGCCGAAGCCACGATCTACCGGGACCGCTATCTCGATCTGATCAACCACCTGCCCGAGGCCACGGCCGACTGGCCGGCCAACCCCGTGCTTGAGCACGACCACCTCGGAACGGTCCCGCGCTGCAACGTGTCGATCAAGATCAGTGCCCTTTCACCCCGCATCAACCCGGCCGGTCATGAGGGTTCCATCGAAGACCTTCACGCCTCGCTGAAACCGGTGTTCGAGGCCGCGGGCCGCAACGGTGTCCTGATCAACTTCGACATGGAGCAGTATTCGCTGAAGGACCTCACGCTCGACCTGTTCGAGCGCGCCTGTGAGGCCACCGAGTTCGAGCCGGGCCTTGCACTCCAGGCCTACCTGCGCAGCGCCGAAGATGATGCGAGGCGCCTGATTGAATGGACAAGACGCACCGGCCGCCGCATCACCATTCGGCTGATCAAGGGCGCCTACTGGGATTACGAGACGGCCCACGCCGAACGGATGGGCTGGCCCTTGCCGGTCTGGAGCCGCAAGCGCGACACCGATGCCTGTTTCGAGCGCGTGGCGGCGATGCTGCTCGATGCCGCCCCGAAGCGCGAGGGTGAAGGGGGCATTCGCCTGGCGCTCGGCTCGCACAATGTCCGGTCCATCGCCGCGGTCCACGCGATGCTCGAACAGCGCGAGCTTCCCGATGCGGCGGTCGAGTACCAGTTGCTCTACGGCATGGCGGGCGAATTGCGCGATGCGCTGATCGAACAGGGCCAGCGCGTGCGGGCCTACGTGCCCGTGGGCGAGATGATCCCCGGCATGGCCTACCTCGTGCGGCGGCTGCTGGAAAACACCAGCAACGAATCGTGGCTCCGCTCCAGCCGCCGCGGCGAGCGGCCGCGGGATGAACTGCTCGGCTCGCCCCACCCCGATGGTCGGCCGATCACTTCTACCGGCGCTGCGGCGGGTGATTCGCACCGGGCCGGCACGGGCGGTGAGCCCAATGCGGATCCCGGAATCGAACAGCACCACCACCGCGCCTTCCACCACCAACTGTCAGTCGGCGTGGCCGACCTTGCCGATGGGGCACCGTTTTTCAGCGAACCATGGCGGGACTTCGCCCGGCCGGAGGTGCGGCAGCGCTTCGATAAGGCCATCCGCGCTGCCCGTGTGCCCGCCATTGACCTCTCGGCGGGCGAGGCCGAAGCGGCCGAGGCGATCGGGCGCGCAAGAGAAGCGCTGGCGCGGTGGGCTGGCCGTGATCCGCTCGACCGCGCACAGTGTCTGCTCGATGCTGCCGACCGCATGCGGCGAGCCCGCGATGAGCTTTCCGGCATCATCATCCGGGAATCGGGCAAGCCCTAGGTCGAGGCCGATGCCGATGTGTGCGAAGCCATCGATTTCTGCTGCTACTACGCCCGGCAGGCCATCTGCCTGTTTCAGCCGCAGCGCCTTGGCCGGTTCGCGGCCGAG
>PUNN01000278.1 GCA_003552605.1 Phycisphaeraceae bacterium | reverse complement strand
TCGCCCTCTCTACGCGTGGGTGGCGGGTTGGCCACGCTCAGCTTCGCCGCGGGCACCCCGGCCACAAGGGCGGGGACGGCGAGCATGATGAGGGTGGAAAAAAGCACCGCCGTCCCCCCCGGCACGGCGAGGCCGGCACTGGCCATCGGGGTGAACCGCAGGCCGAGTTCAGCCCCATCGAGACTCAGCGGTGCCGGTGGGCGGGGGAGGATGTGTTGCTGGTAGGTGCGGACGTTCTCTATCGACCGGTCGATGGCCCGCCGCAGCGTCGGATCGAGTTCATCGCGTGCCCTGCGGCACTCGGCCGGGTCGACCCGCAGGCGGTCGGGTTGGAAATCAGGATCGGTGAACCGCTGCATGTATGAGACGACGGCCTCATCACCCCGCTCCGCTACATCCGCGACGATGCGGGCGACAGCCTCGGCCTGCGGGCCGGCAAGGTCGACGGTCTGGCGCAGTTGCTTCAGCCGTTGCTCGAAGCCATCGCGTCCATCATCAGTGGCAAGGTCGTAAATCGGCAGCATGGCGGGCTCCTTCCGAACGGGGGCATCGTACGGGCCGGGGCACGGGTGGCAAACACCGGTGAGCGGTTCAGGCTCGGCGGCCGTTACAATCCGGGCCATGAACGAGCCATCCTGCAATAATCTTCCCGAGCCGCTGGTCACCCGTTTCGCCCCAAGCCCCACCGGCGCCCTGCACGTGGGCGGGGCGCGCACGGCGCTGTACAACTGGGCGCTGGCGCGGCAGCGTGGCGGCCGGTTCATCCTTCGCATCGAGGACACCGACGTCCGCCGCTCGACGCCCGAGGCCACCCTCGGCATCCTCCGCGATCTCGCCTGGTTGGGCATCGACTGGGATGAAGGGCCCTCGCTGGAATCGGCGGACCCGCTCGACGCCGCGGGGCAGCGCGGCGAGCGCGGGCCGTACTTTCAGAGCCAGCGGCAGATGCGCTATCGAGAGTATCTTCAGCAACTGATCGATGCCGGCCGGGCTTACAAGTGCTTCAAGACGCCCGCCGAACTCGACGCCGACCGCAAGCGCGCCCGTGCCGAGGGCCAGCCCGAAAAGGATGACGCCACCGAATCACTCAACCTCAGCCCCGAGCAGATCAGCCGCTACCAGGCAGAGGGGCGACCGTACGTATACCGCTTCCGCATGCCCGATACCGACATCACCGTGCATGACCTTGTGCTCGGTGAGGTGACGATCCGGGCCGAGGAACTCGAGGATTTCGTGATCTTCAAAAGCAGCGATGCCGGGGGTGGGCCGACGTTTCACTTTGCCAATGTCATTGATGATGCGGCGATGGGCGTGACGCTGACGCTGCGGGCGCAGGAGCATCTCATGAACACGCCGCGACACGCGGCCCTGTTCGATGCACTCGGGTTGGACCGTCCGGCGTGGGCGCACGTGCCGCTGATCTTCAACCCCGATGGCTCGAAGATGAGCAAGCGCGACAAGGCCAAAGCAGTACGCACCGCGGCAAAGAAGTGGCTCGAGGCCGATTCGGCAAACAGCACCGCCGCGCTCGCCGCGCAGATCGGGCTGCCCACGGCACGCATCGAGGCGTTTGTGCGTGGTGAAAGCGATGACCTGGAACTGGCCACCGCACTCGGCGAATCACTGGGTGTGAAGGTTCCCGAGATCGATGTGGCCGACTTCCGTGCCAACGGCTACCTGCCGGAGGTGCTGTGCAACTACCTGGCACTGCTCGGCTGGAATCCCGGCGGCGATGTCGAGCGATTCGACCGTGCGTTTCTGGCCGAGAAGTTCAGCATCGAGCGCATTGGTCGATCGAGTGCGCGTTTCGACCGCGACAAGCTCTTCCGCTTCAATGCCGACACGATCGCGGCGATGCCGTTCGAGCAGTACCGCGACCTGCTCCATGCCCACTTCCGCATGTACCGGCCGGAGTTTCTGGCGAAGCTGGAAGGTGACCGGTTTGATCTGTTCGCCCGCGCTTACCACCCGCGCAGCCGCACGCTCGATGAGCCGGCGGAGCTTGCGCGCTACCTGTTTATCGAGGATGATCAACTCACTTATGATGCCAAGGCCGTGACGAAGGTGCTGCACAAGAATGAGGGTGAAGGGTTGAAGGTCCTTCGCGAACTCGAGCAGGCGTTGACTGCGTGCGAATCGTGGATGCCCGAATCGCTGGAGGCGGCGGTATCGGCGTTCGCCAAAGACCACGGGCTGGGAATGGGGAAGGTGGCTCAGCCGCTGCGCGTGGCGCTGACGGGCACGACGGTGAGCCCGGGCATTGGCGACACGCTCGCACTGCTCGGCCGCGAGCGCGCGCTTGTCCGGTTGCAGCGCTGTCAGGCACAATGCGCCCAGGCCGTGGGGTGAACAACCTGAGGAGCCGGAGCTGCAAGGGCAAACGCATGTAGCCCGGGTGGCATGGTCAGCGGCTGCGGACACCCCCGGAAAGCCCGCTGACACAGCCAGCCCGGTGGTTGCCCGACGCGGCCCGTGTCATGTGCCCGGCGCTCCATGCGTCCGCTGCGGGCTGCATCGATCTGACAAGCCGCTATAATCGCCGGCCGCAATGAGGTATTGGCTTGTCAAATCCGAGCCCGGCCAATGGTCATGGGATGACCATTGCCACGCGCTGCGGCGCACGGCGCCCTGGGATGGCGTGCGCAATCACGAGGCGAATAACAACCTCAAGGCCATGAAAAAAGGTGACAGGGCCTTTTTCTATCATTCGGTCAAAGATCGCAGCATCCAGGGCGTGCTCGAGGTGGTACGGCCGTGGTATCCCGACCCGGAGGATCCCGATGGCCGCTTCGGCATTGTGAATCTCAAGGCCATCAAGCCGTTGCAGCAGCCCGTGACGCTGGCGCAGATCAAGGCCGAGCCCCAACTCAGCGATCTGCCGCTGATCCGCCAGTCCCGACTGTCGGTGATACCGATTCCCGAGCAGGCATGGGCGATCCTCTGCCGGATGGGGGGCATCGACCCGTGATCGGCTTGCCCCGCCGGGTTGGCGGCCGTTGCCCATCGCGTATCGGATGAACGGAACTTATACTCACCCCCGAAACAGGAGCATGCAATGTCATTGATCGTAACCGGAAGCATCGGCATCGACACCGTCATTACCCCCGAGGGCAAGGCCGATGAGGTGCTCGGTGGCTCGTGTACCTACTTCGCCGCCGCGGCGAGTTTCTTCTGCGATGTCCGACTTGTCGCCGCTGTCGGTGAGGACTTTCCCGACAGCCACGAGGCCGTATTCAAGCAGTTCAAGATCGACACCAGTGGTCTCGAGAAGCGCCAGGGTTCGAAGACGTTCCGATGGACGGGCAAGTACCTCGAGAACATGAACGACCGCGAAACGCTGGAGGTGCAGCCGAACGTGCTCGCCGAGGCCCTGCCACCGGTGCCGGCAGACTTCCGCGACAGTGGCTACGTCTTCCTGGCCAACACCCATCCCGCCGGACAGATGGAGCTTCGCCAGCAGTTTCCTGAGGCGAAGCTGGTCGTGGCCGATACGATGGACCTGTGGATCGACACGGCCAACGAAGAGCTCCGTGGCCTGCTGAAGCAGATCGATGGCCTCGTGCTCAACGACTCCGAGGCGAAGCTGCTGACCGGCAGGAGCAACCACGTGGCCGCGGCGGAGGCGATCATCGACATGGGGCCGAAGTTCGTGGTCATCAAGAAGGGCGAGCACGGCTGCCTGCTGCTGCACAAAGAGGGTGTCGTGGCCCTGCCGGCCTACCCCGCCCGCGAGGTTCATGATCCCACCGGCGCCGGTGACAGCTATGCCGGCGGGATGATGGGGTATCTCGCCGCCAGCGGCGACCTGAGCCTTGCGAGCATCAAGAAGTCGCTCGCCTACGGTACCATCGTGGCCAGCTTCAACATCGAGGCGTTCAGCCTCGAACGGATGAAACGGCTGAGCCGTAAGGAAATTGATGACCGCTATGCGGGTTTTGCCGATATGCTTCGCATCGACTAGGTTTTCGGTTATCATGTCACAACGGTGAGGGGACCGCGGGGGCGCGCCACGGCCCCGACTGCAAAGCGCCGGCACCTTGCCGGCGCTTTTTTTTGTGCCTACGCGACGCCACGGGGCTGAGAGATGATCCATCTGAGAACTTCGCGTTACCCCTTTTCGTGTGACGATGTCAACGCCCGGCGGTGGCAATGCTCTCTCACGCCGCGCGTTCCACCGTCGCGATGGAGGCGGGGTGCATGACACGTGTCGCGGAAGGCTCTCGCTCCCTCTCCCCTTTTTCCCGGGGCGGGAGAGGGCTGGGGTGAGGGTAGATTCGTGCCGGTCGTGCCGTGGCTGAACCGAAGGCCGACC
>PUNN01000413.1 GCA_003552605.1 Phycisphaeraceae bacterium | reverse complement strand
TATAAATGGGAAAGTATTTTGGAAGATCTTGCCTGTAATAAGGGTAAGAATATTGAGGATAGTGTGAAGGATTTCATCTACGACATTAGATACGACTTAGCCAAGAAGGGTTATTTCCCTTTCGTAGAGTATCGCAAGTATGAATACGCACCCATCCCTTCTGAGGAAGCTATGAAGAAACTTCTCACAAGCTCTGATGACCTGCGTGATGAAGACATGTTCTCTAACCAGCTCCACACCCTGAAGAGGTTCATAGTCTTGGAAATTGATCCAAGCAGGTCGACCATAACACTGATGGGAGAGGACGAGCAGGTGTGTAGATACAGGCACCCTCTTACATCCCTGTTCAAAATAAAAGTGCAGGGCGCATATATGACACCCGAGGAATTAGGCTACATGCTTTTTCATCACGCCAAGAAACTCAAATGCATCGGGTCTCATAGGAATATGGAATTGGATGACCAAGGTTGTAAAGATGAGGCGTGATTATAAGAGAGGACCCAATGACGAGAAATGGAAAGAACTCGTCAGCAACGTAAGAGAAAGGGATAGGATGTGCAGGCTCATGCGCATACTCAAAGTATCGGAAATGTATACCTTGAAATACCATGCCCCAGGACACGTTGCTCAGGTCTTAGATCCTGCCCATGTTGTCCAGGTATCAGCCAAACCCTCAATGAGGTATGATGAGGATAATGTGGTGCTGTTGAACCGATTCTCACATGAGAACTTAGATAACAATAGATGCCCCATAACGGGGAAGACTATTCCCCGCATACATGTACACCAATGGTGGTCACGTATTGTGGGCATGAAAAAATACAGAGAGCTCCTAGAGAGAGCTAATAAACCTTCAGACATGGAGGAGGAGTAATACTATGACTTTAGATGGTAAGCCAGTAACCTTAGAAGAGCTCGAGCAAGCGAAGCAGCGACTCACGGAGGGAAGCAATGATTCCAGTGCCTCCCCTCCTGTACGTATTGTAGAAGTCGCACCTGGTGAATTCAAGACTAAAACGATCATCCAAGGGTAAGGTAATTTTTTGGATAATGTACTAGATCTTCAGACCCCGGATTTTGGACCTCTCTATTCAGCAGTGTGCGTTGATGTGTTCGGCGTCGCCCACTTCATGTATCACTCAGGTATCAAGGCTAAGGTGGCCGAAGGCTCTAGCTCTAAGCTGGAACAGATAGTCCTCCCTTCACGTAAGAATAACGGGCAAATCTACCCTCGGCTAGCCTTGATGATGATTGAGTACTTCGAAAAGCTGGAGCGAACAGGTAAGCAGATTCATTTACTATTCGACAACGCCACAAGCAAAGTCACTGCTCGCAGGTACATTTCAGAGGCTTATAAGAGTACCCGCAATTCTAAGCCGGCTGTATTCTACAGAACTGTAGACTTCGTTCAGTTCTACTGCACGCGTGCGATGAGACCCAATGTGAGGGTCACCCGCGTACCTAGTAGAGAGGCAGACGATCTCATCAAGTCTCTCTTATTATTCAACGAGGTCTCTGAAGAAAAGGAACTCGATCTGATTAAGATACCTGAGATGGAAGAGCATGAAAAAATCCTGTGCGTAGCTAATGACTCTGATTGGTACGCATGCCTAGGACCTAAGGTTCATCAGGTATGGTTCGGAGATAGAGAACCCTACACTGCGGACAGCTTTATCAACGAATTCGGATTTGAGCCTACAATGAAGCGAGTGGCTGTGTATAAGGCACTGATGGGGGATAAAGGGGATGACATCGAAGCTGTCCTGAAGAAGAAGGACATATCTCACGATGATCTTATCTATTTGGTAGAAGAGTATAGCAATGGGTGGAACGCGGAGTCCCTTCCGGTATTGGTGTCACAAGATCCGAAGGTACCACAGAAGGTGAAAGATGTCCTCAGAGAGAAGAGAGACAAGTACCAGATTAACTTAAAGCTCACAGACTACATGCCCACTTCCTTAGAGCGCGTAGAGATGTATACCTCTAAAGGTCGCAATAACTCTCTTATGCGCACAACACTACTGAAGGCTTTGACTTCGGTTATCGATGATTCTTCTCCTATGAAGAAGTTTAATTTCGGGGGAGTCGCGGCCAATGTCTAAATTATGGGCGCTAGGAGATCCACATCTTTCAGCTGAAACGGAATGGCAACATGCGGTATCTCTCGAAGTTATAGAGTGGGTGAAGAACCATCCTTACAACCAGCCTGGCAATGAAGCAATACTGGCCGGCGACCTTATCGACAAGTACCACAGCTCACCGCCCACCCACGAGCTCATCGTGAGTTTCTTGATGGCATTTAAGACCTCCAAGGTCCACATTGTGGTGGGAAATCACGACATAGATAAGGATATCCTTTCTGAGACGGGACAATCTATAGCTTACAACTACGCATCTCATCTCGGGGAGAAGTACATCATGTACCCCTATCCTCAGGAGTTCGAGGCCTTGGGACTTGAATGCGTTGCCCTTCCTTACTATAAGGCGCCCACACACTGCTTAGTCGACCTCAAGAGTGGTAGCCAGCCCCTGTCTAAGTATAACATTGACGCTCAAAAGCCCTACGATTTATGTATGGCCCACCACTTCTTGTATGAAGAGAAAAGAACCAACATACCTGAAGAAGTCACATTAGATGTATGGAAAATGCTACCCAACACCAAGTTGATACTATCTGGCCACGTACATGTGGCGGACTCGTTACCTGACAACTATTTAGGGTCTCTGTATCCTAAGAAGATAGATGAACACGGACTTCGGTTTACGTGGGTGTACGATTCTGATACGAAGCAATGGCTGAAGGAAGAGATGCCTCTATTATGTGAGTTGATCTCTATCAAGTACGGCGAGCCTTTACGTGCTGCATCTTCCTCTATTGCCTTACCTGTTTACACCATTACCCACTGCCCTAGCCCTGATAAGGCTCGAGCTTATTATGGGGATCAAGTCTACATACGTAAAGTGGTATCTTCGTGGGAGCACATACGCACCAATCAAGATTTCGCCACCATTGATGAAGCTAGGTATAAATCCGAAGGACTTATTTCAAAAGAAGAGTTGATGGAAAGATTTGAACAGATGGTGCTTGATGATGCTTCAGAGTGGAAGAAGGTGGATGTATCTAAGGACGTACTTATCGCCGCCGTCAACTTCATCAAAGACGTATCTGAGGATAAGGTGGATACCAAGGAGCCTATAAATGTCCCTGCGCACTAGTGAATTTTATTACAAGAACAAAAGCAATGAAGTAGATACCTTAGGTAGAAGCGTACCCGAGCAGCTGTATAGCTTACGTGCTTCCCTAGATTCTTTCATCTCTAAGCTAGTATTCCCCGGTGACGAAGATGGACTTAGTCGCGTGCTCTGGGCCCCGTACTCCTATGTGTTCGCCAGGAGATTTGAACAGCTAGGGTATGATCACGTAAGCTCTCCGACGGATGATCTACAGATGCCATTCAATGTATACCATAGAATGAATGCGTGGAATGTCGATGATCGGCCCGCAGGGAGCCAATTGTCCAGCGTTATGAGTAAGCTTCGTTGGGGCCATGACAACACTGGCTTCGAAGCTCAGGCCTATTATGCTTATCATGATTTTAACTCTTCAGCTATTTTTTCATCCGAGAGGGACGCGCATCACGCCCAGTCGATGATCTTCTGGTGGAATAACAGGCAACATTGGGCCTCCTATAAGTTGCTGGCGGGTGGGACGGAAATTGAAATCCCTGCTACTATAGAGCTGATAGGTGGGCCTGAA
The DNA here is from genome assembly GCA_003552605.1 of Phycisphaeraceae bacterium. Classification (GTDB taxonomy): domain Bacteria; phylum Planctomycetota; class Phycisphaerae; order Phycisphaerales; family Phycisphaeraceae; genus B1Sed10-187. The sequence goes on along the minus strand of PUNN01000413.1, from coordinate 565 downwards.
ATACGAGAAGAGTCCAACATGTCTGAATGGATGAAATCTCGAAAAATGAGTATCGTTGATTATACTTTTCGCGTACGCACACCTTTGTTAAAAGTGGAGCCGGATCAGCCCCCCATATACCTTACGGAGTCAGTAGCGCATTACTTCAATAACAGACATTTCTCTGTCCCTGAAGATCAACTACCTACCACCGCGGAGGGATGGGAGGAGATATCTCAAACACTAGTGGTGGATATGGAATCTTTTGAAGACGCACCTATCATACCTTCTGGCCCAGATAACTTCGCCAAGTTGATAAATGTTGAGTACAATGTGGGCACCTTTGCTCACGGATCTTCGACGGTGCCTCTAGAGTTTACATGGGAATATAATTTAGACCCCGCCGAATACCCGGATGTCAGGGTGCCAGATGAAGTTAAATCCATCTCTTTAATATTTTTAATAAGGTCAACTAAACTATCAATTTCCATATTATTCCCAGCTGCTTCAATTGTAATACATCCATTTGCATCCCCTAAACCTCCAGCCCCCAAGGGGTATGTTTTAACATCAAATAGTAGCCTTA
>PUNN01000491.1 GCA_003552605.1 Phycisphaeraceae bacterium | reverse complement strand
GTTGCAGCGTGTGCGAGCGGCGGAGCGCGGCGGTTCTGTCCGCCTCCGGTCTCTCGCCATCACCCGAGGTAGGAGCCCAGTGCGGTAGTGCCGCACGCTGGGATCTGTGCGGGGGGCCGGCCGCAAGGCCGGTCCCTACCGCACCCATAGAAGTGGTCGACCTCGGTGCCGTCGCCGCTGGCCGGGATGTCGTGGTAGCGGTCGGTCTTGACCAGTTCGCCGCGGGCGTTGTGGTGCTGCACGGTCAGCTCGAAGTAGTCGGCCTGGCCCGGCTCGCTGCTGAAGCCGGTCAGGTTGCCCTCGGCATCGGTGTCGAAGCTGGCGGTGGCCGGGTCGACGCTGAAGGAGCGCACGGGGCGGCGGGCCTGCTGGCTCAGGCCGCCGCGGACCCGGGCGGCGAAGTTCACGCCGCCCTGCTGGCGGCCATGGCCCAACGGGTTCAACCGGACCGCCCCGACCGCATCGAGCCACGAGCCGTCAAACGCCGCCCCAAACCCCACCCGCTGCTCAACGTACCCCGTTCCGAGGCTCGCGAGGCGCTGAAATGAGGCTTATCCAAGTGCCATTCGTATCCAACACCGTTTCCGGCCGACACTGTTTCCGGCCCTGTGTACGAAAGAGACGCATGTCGTGTCCACAAGAATGACACCGGGGTAGTATGCCTGTGACGATCATTTGTTCGCAAAATCATCAGGAATTCAGGATTTTGGCATCAACCAAGTCCTTTAGCAAACGCTGGACTTGATGTATCTTCTGCTCAGGAACGTGCTTTTTTCGAATCACGACTACTGCGTTTGGGAAGGTTAATTCCAGTGTCGAATCTGTGACCGTCGCACTAAGGAGGTGATACTGCAATGAAATTCCGTAAGACCACACATCGTCGTCCCACACCGTGACAAACCCATCCTTTCGCACGGCAAAACACATGCGGCGCGAATCCGATCGCGATCCGTTGCGCAAATGTCGGGTACGACGCCTTTGTGTCTTCCATCGGCGTATGAACATCGCAAGCCACGCGACATTGATCGCAGCAAACGGCATAACAAATGCATCGAACCAATCGTCGAAAAACCATGTTGTCAATCCACACAGCAACAAGCCTATATAAAACAGTGACCCATAGGCGGCCTCATCGTCGAAATCACGCATAGCGATCGCACGCGGCTCGTCGATTATCACCGAAAACGTATCACTCATCTCAGTCAATCCTCTAGCGTGGGGTCGGCGTTGGTGGCACCAGCTGCGTTGCCCCGGATGGAGTCCCTGACCGAGGATTTGGCCGTCGCAGCAATTCACGCCCCACATGAATCACTGCCCGTCTAAGCTCTTGGGCGATCCTAGGCAATACACGAACAACGGCAAAGACGGACGTGATCTGCCCGGGGCGAATCCATGCTTCAGCCCTAGGAGTTACTGAGAGTTGAAGTTGAAAACAGCGGCAGCAAAATGGGTCCCAGAAATAGTCCCGTGCGGTAACATTCGCCTCGATCGAAGGCTTCAAGCGTGCTCGCCAGAACTCATACCAACTGCCAATCCGTTCCATTCGGATCTCAGGCGTAATATCGAGCCGGTAACATCGATTAAAGATGCTGCCAGTAACATTGACCATGGGATTTCGTAAGGAGTAATCCCAATCAACATCCCAATCCAAGGAACCACAAGCACGGCGACAGTTGCGCTGTTCACGGCCAACGGGTTTCGCCGTAAACTCTGCATCGAAACTAAAACGCACCCCGCCGAGGCCAAGATCAACAGCAATGTGACCGTTCAAGTGGCACGAAAATCCATCTCCGCATGTAAACGCACCACAGTCCCACTCGGGTACATGAGCGGAAATGCTCACCGTGTCGTTGATCAGCTCTCGAAACGTACTTTGGCCACTTGGATCCACCGCCCCCCACATCGCGAAATACCCCGCATACAGACTCATCCCATCCACGTACCCCAGCGGGTCGCGCTGCATCCAGCGGCCGAGGGCGGGGTGGTACTCGCGGTTCCGCGCATGATACGTGCCCGTGGTCGGGTTGAAGCGGTGGCCGGTGAACCGGATCTCGTTGCGCTTCGAGTCGGACCATGCAATCGGCTGCCAGTTGCCGTCCAGCACCGCCGCGCGGCCGTAGGGGTCGTAGACGTAGCGCTCGACGACATCCCCACTTCCGGGGGCCACCAGGGCCGTCACGTTCATGTTGGCATCGGTGGTGTAGTAGAGCGTCTCATCGAGCGTGCCGTCAGGGGCCGTCTCACCATCGTCGGCATTGGAGTCGCGGAAGCGGACGATGGGCGAGTCGATGTAGCGCACACACCAGACATACTCGGCATAGAGGCGCATCTGGTCACCAGCAAGCTCCCGCCGCTCCTCGAGCACCTGCCACTGCTCGTTGTAGTAGAACTCGCGGACTTCATCCGGGTTCTGCGGATCATCGCCCACCAGCTTGCGCACCCGGTGGTTCAGCCCGTTGTAGCGGTAGGTGACGATCAGGTCGCCGACGGGGTTCTCCGGATCGGTCTCATCGTGCTCATGCACGGCCACCAGCCGGTTCCAGGCATCGTAGACGAAGTGGCGGCGCTGATCCGGGTCATCCGCGGCGGGGGCACTGGTGATGTTGCCGGCGGCATCGTGGGTCGGGTCGGGCCATGGCGCATCGATGGTCTCGATCTCGTTGGCTTCGTTGTGGGTGCGGTCCTGATCCAGCGTCTGCGAGCCCCCCTCGAACTCCTCGAACTTCTCCCAGTTGCCCAGGACATCGAGCCCCCAGTCCTGCTCGAACCCGGGCGTGCCGTCGATGCCATCGCGGTCCTGGTTCAACCCGCCCCGCTCCATCCCGGCCAGCCGGTGCAGCCAATCGTGGCTGTAGAACTCATCGAGATCGTCCGCCGCGGCGGCGGTGTGCACGTTCTCCCGGAACGTGCGGCTGCCCGCGGCGTTGTAGCCGTAGTGGTAGCCGTCGAGCACGGCATCATTGCCATCACGCCACTCGTGCTCGATCACGCTGCCGAACCGGTCCCACCCCGAGAAGCTGCCGTCCGAATCCGGGTCGTAGTCGAGCTCGAGCCCGCCCTGCACCTTCGGCCGCGCGGTGCGGGTGATGGTCGCCGCGCCGAGGTAGCCATACTCGGCCCAGGCATCGCTGGTCTCGGCATCGGGTGCAATGGCCTCCAGACGGCTGAGCACTTGGCCGACTCCTGAATCGGAATACCGCGGGTGGACCTCGCGGCCACCCGGATATTCTACCTTCTGCGGCCGCAGGATGACCAATTCGCCATCCTCGACCTGCTGCTCGTAAGTGTAGGCCAGTTCCGGGGCGCTGCCGTCGGCCTCGCCTGTCGGGTTCTGGCGGATCGCCTCCAGCAGACCCCGCCCACCGGTGAACTTCCCGGCGCTGTCCACATCATCGTGCTCGTAACGGACCTGGTTGCGCAGGCTCTGCACACGGGAAGTCGGCCGACCAAGGGGAACACGCTGCAATCGGCCGCGCTCCGGACACAGAGCCGGGTTGGCGCGTCGTTCGAGTTGCAGCGTGTGCGAGCGGCGGAGCGCGGCGCTTCTGTCCGCCTCCGGCCCCTCGCCATCACCCGAGGTAGGAGCCCAGTGCGGTAGTGCCGCACGCTGGGATCTGTGCGGGGGGTCGGCCGCGAGGCCGGTCCCTACCGCACCCAGCGAGTTCCCGGACGCCGCCAATCGCCTGGCAGTATGCCAGAAGCGGGCCGACAGCGTGGCCGCTGCCAGACAGTGCGCCTCACTCCGGCTGCTCAGCGAGCCGGGCGCCCTGACCATCGACGCCGCAGGCCGGGACGAAGACGGAAAGCCCCGCCTGCCCCGCTTCACGATGGTTGCCTACACGGGCGGGCCTATGCGCATCGCCGGGTGGCGCTATCCGGTCGTGGTGGACCTGGCGGGGCTGTCGATTCCCTCGCAGGCCCGGCCCGTGCGGTTCGGCCATGACATTACCGCCGGCGTCGGGCACACCGACGCGATCGGCGTCAGGGACGGGCGGCTTATTGCCGCGGGCATCGTCTCCCGAGATACGCAGACCGCCAGGGAGATTGTCGCCTCGGCCAGGAACGGCTTCCCGTGGCAGGCCAGCATCGGGGCGTCGGTCGAGCAGTTCGAGTTCGTCAAGGACAACCAGTCTGTCCTGGTCAACGGCCGGGACTTATCGGGTCCGCTCAACGTCGTCCGGAAGGCGACGCTGGGCGAGATCAGCTTCGTAGATCTTGGCGCGGACGCCGAAACGTCTGCGTCTGTGGCCGCAAGGGCCAGGGAGAACACCGACATGGATGGCAAGGACAAGAGCAAGAAGGACCAGACAGTGCAGGACGGCGCCGATCAGGCAACCGCCGCCGTGGCGGCGGCTGCTGGCGATC
>PUNN01000498.1 GCA_003552605.1 Phycisphaeraceae bacterium | reverse complement strand
TCATTGTCTGTCCGGACGAATGGCCTGTAGAAGTCATTGACCACCGCTGTGGCAATGCTGTTCATCGAGCTGTCAATGGTCGACATCCCCGCCGCAAACACGCCCGCAATCACTAGCCCGGCCAGCCCCACGGGCAATTGCTGAAGCAGGAAAACTGGCACGATCGCATCGTCCATCTCGACCTCCGGCTTCAAGCCGGGATGGGCTGCATAGAACACGAACATCGCGGTGCCGACCCCGTAAAACAGGAGCTGGACCGGCACCCCGCCCAAGGCGGCCAGCCACAGCGCCCGCGCAGCACTCTTCGTATCACGCGTCGTCAGGTACCGCTGCACCAGCGACTGATCCGATACGTAGGAGTTGAACTGGCTGATCCCATAGCCGAGAACGATTACCCATAACGTCGCCTCCATCGGGCTGAAGCCGGGGTTCCAGAGATCGAGGTTACCCTCGGCCGCGGCAACATGAAAGTATTCGCCCATGCCTCCATCCAGGCTGGCAATGGCGATAATGCACGCCGCGAGCGCACCGCCGATGAGCACGATCACCTGCATCACATCCGTCCAGATGACCGCTTCAATGCCGCCCAGCATCGTGTAGATGATGGCCATCGCCCCGATCACCAGGATGCTCGTGTAAAGCGGCAGCCCCGCGGCTTCGCTCAACACAAGCGCCGGCAGCACGAGCATGATCATGGCACGGCCGAGATGAAATATGATGAACGTGCCGCTTCCGATCAGTCGGACAGGCCGTGCAAAACGCTTCTCGAGGTATTCGTATGCAGTGGTGATATCCAGCGCACGGTAGAACGGCAGCACCATCCGTGTCACAAACGGAACGGCGAGTACCCCCGCGATCATTCCCGCAAAATAAGCCCAGTTCGTGCGATATACCATCGCCGGAATGGCGATGAACGTCAGCGCGCTCAGACCTGTTCCGTAAATGCTCAATCCTGCCGCCCACCACGGCACCCGCCCTCCCCCACGGAAATACTGCCGCGTGGTACTCCCACGACGGGCAAACCACACGCCGAGGGCGACGACCGCGGCCAGGTAGCCGCCGATGACCACAAGGTCCACCACACTCAAACGCATCTCATCGATCGCGCAAACCTCCACAACCACTGTCTCAAACACCGCTACGCATCGCCTGCCCGGGGGCAGGTCGCAGGCCGGAGCATATCTGAAAACCACGGCCCTTTCACCGATGCTCCGCCTCACCCCGGAACCGAGAGTGCATGAGGCGCACCGCGGAGAGTCGAGCAGCGGTGGCATGGTCAGCGGGCTTTCCGGGGGTCTACAGCCCGATGGCCATGTGAGACTGCAAGGCACTCGCGGCGCCCGGAACCCTCGGGGCCGCATGGCCATCGGCTGCGGACCCCCCTGAAGCCGCTGAGCATGCCACCACAGGCCACATCCGTTCGCCTTGAATTCCCTTCGGCCAACCCCGTTCGTGCGCAATGGCTCGCCAGCCACTTGATTCTGCGGATCTTGGGGGCCGGAAATATGATCTGAGCGCGGTGTGACACTTCCCGCCCTCCCCTGTAACTTGATGCCATGACCAAGCTCGCTGTCTCCATCTTCGTCGAGTCGACCGCGCAGGCCCATGCCGCCGCGGCCCGCGCTGCCGAAGGCGGCGCGGACCTCATCGAGTACCGCATTGACCGATTCACCGAGCCCGATTGCCACCTGCCGGGCCTTGTCGAAACCTCGCCCCTGCCGTGCATCCTCACCTGCCGGCCCATCTGGGAAGGCGGCTTGTGCGAACTCGATGATGAGCAGCGGCTGAAGGTCTTCGAGCGGGCCATGACCGCCAGCCGGCCACCGGCATACATCGACATCGAGCTTGACAGCTACCACCGATCATCCAGCGTTCGCAACATCGTGGCCCGGTGGGTGGACCATCCCGGCCAGGTCGGCCCCGCCGATGCCGGCCTCATCCTCTCAAGCCATGACTTCGAGCGGCGGCCGGTCGACCTGTACCAGCGCATCGAGGCCATGGCCGCCGCGCCCGCCTGCCGGGTGATCAAGCTTGCATGGCAGGTCCGCTCGCTTCGCGACAACATCGAGGCCTTCGAGATCATGCGCCAGGGCTATAAGCCCACCATCGCCGTGTGCATGGGCGAAGCGGGACTGCCCAGCCGCATCCTTGCAAAGAAGTTCAATGCCCTGCTCAGCTTCACCACCCTCGATGAGCGCGAGTCCACGGCACCCGGCCAGCCCACCATTGAACAGGCCAAGAGCCTCTACCGCTGGGATGCCATCGGACCGCTGACGAAGGTCTACGGGGTCATTGGCTATCCCGTCGCCCACTCGATGTCGCCCGCGATCCATAACGCCGGTTTCGATGAGACCGGCTTCGATGGCGTCTACCTGCCGATGCCCATCCCTCCCGATTACACCCATTTCAAGGCTACCGTCGGGGCATGGCTGGATATGCCCGAACTGCACTTCCGCGGTGCCTCGGTCACCATCCCGCACAAGGAGAACCTCTTGCGCTTTGTTCAGGAGCGCGGCGGGCAGATCGAGCCGCTTGCCGCCCGCATCGGGGCCGCCAACACGCTCACAGTGACCGAAGATGGCGGGCTTTTCGCCTCCAACACCGATTACGCGGCGGCACTTGATGCCGTCTGCAACAGCCTCGGCATCGGCCGTGATGGCCTCGCGGGCAAGCGCATCGCCGTCATCGGCGCCGGAGGCGCGGCGAGGGCGATCGTCGCCGGGTTTGCAGCCGCGGGGGCCACCGTGGTCATCTACAACCGCACGCTCGCCCGGGCCGATGAAATCGCCCGCGCATTCACAGCCGGCGGCACCGCCGAGCCCGCCGCTACGGCAGCCGAGCTATCCGGGCCTGCGCCGCCGCAGGGCAAAGTCGTCGCCGCCCCCCTTGAGAAACTGTGCGACTCCTGCTGCCACATCTACATCAACTGCACCCCCATCGGCATGCACCCGCACACCGATGACAGCCCCATCAACCCCTCGGATGCCCCCCGTTCCTGGGGTGAAGGAACCGTGGTCTTCGACACGATCTACAACCCCATCGAAACCCGCCTCCTGCGCGAAGCCCGCACTGCCGGCTGCCTGACCATCCCCGGCACCGAAATGTTCACCCGCCAGGCCGCGGCGCAGTTCGAGATGTGGACAGGCAAGCAGGCCCCACTCGATGTCATCGAGCGGGCCATGCGCCAGAAGTGAGGTTCCTAAAGGACCACTCGGACATCCCCACCTCCGTTCGTTTCCCCAAGGAGACTGCACATGGCGATCCCGAGTTTCCAGGACATGACGCTGCCCGTACTCCAATTACTTGCCGATGATCGCGAACATCGTTCGCGAGATCTCATTGAGCCCATCGCAGACATATGCCAACTGTCTGCGGAGGAACGCGCCGAACTGCTCCCCAGTGGCAGGCAACGGGTAATTGACAATCGTGTGCATTGGGCGTTGGGATACCTCCTCCGGGCAGGTCTGATCTCACGCGTCAAGCGCGGCGTTTACCGAATCAACGATTCCGGCAAGCAGTTGTTGAAGTCCCCGCCAGAGCGACTCGACGTAGCGTACCTGAAACGCCACTTTCCCGAATTCCGCGCCTGGCGCGAGAAAGTTGCAAGTGGCGCCGAAACAACGGTCCCCCACGATCGGGACGAGGAAACCGACATCGCGCGGGACGATGCTACCCCCGAGGAATCGCTGGAAGCGGCGTACCAGCAGATCCGCCAAAGCCTCGCGGAAGAATTGCTCGACCAGCTCAAGCAGACCTCGCCCGCGCAGTTCGAGCACATCGTCATTCAGGTGCTCGTCGCCATGGGTTACGGTGGGACCCACCGGGATGCGGCCCGGGCCGTCGGCCGCAGCGGCGATGGTGGCATCGACGGCATCATCAAGGAAGACCGCCTCGGCCTCGACACGCTCTACATCCAGGCCAAGCGATACACCCAGCAATCGGTTGGCCGGCCCGAGGTTCAGGCCTTCGTCGGCGCCCTGACCGGCCAGCGTGCCCGAAAGGGGGTGCTGCTGACGACCTCAACTTTCACCGCCGATGCCCACGCCTATGTCGACCACATCGATCCCCGGATCGTCCTGATCGATGGCCGTCAACTCGCCGAGTACATGATCGACCACGACATCGGCGTGACCACCGCCGAAACGTATCCCGTCAAGCGTCTCGATGCCGACTTCTTCGAAGAGGATGCTTGACACCCCCCGCCGCGCGGGGGAAGATGCCTCACCGCCCGGGGCTAAGGCCCCGCCCACCCCTCGGAGAGGTGCCGGAGCGGCTGAACGGGCCGGTTTCGAAAACCGGTGTAGGGTCTTCCCTACCGTGGGTTCGAATCCCACCCTCTCCGTTGACTCGCGATGACTGGCGATGACTGGAAAT
>PUNN01000218.1 GCA_003552605.1 Phycisphaeraceae bacterium | reverse complement strand
GCGCCGGAGCCACTGATGCAGCGGATGGCTCAGGGCCAGGCCCATGTGGTGAATCTGCTCACCCGTGACCATCCGCAACACGTATTCACCCTGGTCCTGCCACGCAATGTCTTGCTGCGCAGTCAGCGCATAGAGGGCGAAGACGGTGGGGAACAGGACCGCGGCGATGATCAGCACCCGCCGCGCGCCCGATGCCGGCCGCGCACCGGTGGCGCGGAGGCGGTCGGGGAGCGATGTGGCCGCGGCGTCCTGGTCCATGTAAGCGCCATGATATCGGTCAGATACGGCCCCGACCAAGAGCGACCGAGAACCGCCCGGACAAACGCATGTAGCAGCCAAGCCGGGTGGCATGGTCAGCGGCTGTCCGCAGCCGATGGCCATGATGGCCCGTAACAGCGGATACGCCCCATGGCCATCAGCCGAAGTCCCGGCAGCGACTGCTGACCATGCCACCCCGGACTACATGCGTTCACCCTGCGAGAACCGCCCGGACAGGCGCAGGTGTTCCAAGGTGACCAAGCGCCGCGTCGCAGGCGCTTTGGCGCAAAGACTGGCTGTTACCGGGGATGTGCCGGTCGCGATGCATGGGTCACATCGTGTCAGCCAACATCGCCCCGCACCGGGAACGGCAAGAACGCGGATGGCTCGTTCCAGCGAAATGCCATTCTGAAAAATCGATCTCCCGAATCGCTGCAAACCCTTGAAACAGCGGCCATGGAAGTTAGACTTATTCATGAGCACGGTGCTGAACGCCAAGACACACAGTACGTGGGTGCTCAGCCGGAAACGGCATAGTCGACGGCACGGTAACGGGTTCCGCAATCTCAGCAACGTTTGCGTTTGAGCGGGCATGGCGTTACTGCCCCGTCGGCGAACAGATGCTTCAACCGCGAAGGGCCGGCCACCGCTTTTGCAACCCCGCCGGCCCTACGCGGTTGTTTTTTCTTTCTGACCTCGACACCTCCCACCCCTCTTCCACGCCCACGCCGCCGCGAGCCTTGGTCCCCCTACATCGACCCACCGCGCATCCCCCCCACGCGTGTCGGCACCGTCGCCCAGTGCAGCCTGGGAGGACGTGATTTCGGAACCCAGTGCGGCCAACACGAAAACTATCGCCCCCACCGAGATGGTTCCCTGCCGTAACGCCGCGCGGGCCCCTGACCCCCGCGAAGCAAACCGGGGCCATGCTCGGCGGGCTGTCCTGCTTCGACGTCCGAAGGCCCGATGGCCTTAGGCGCGAATCTGGCGATTTCAACAGCCGACACGACAAAAACCGCCGAAAAACGAGGAGTTTGGCCACTTTCTGGCCGAAATACTGGAAAGAGACTTATTGCTCTGGTATAGTACAGGTAACACCCGCCTTGTTTTTCAGGATCTACCCAAATGATGCCTCTGAGCGAACGTCAATGGGACCCACGACTTTGGCACAACCCGACCCTGACCGACCTGTGGGCCAGCCGCCGCCGGCCGCGCACCCAGATCCGGTGCTGCAACGGGCAAGATTGCGGCGTGCGTTATGACCCGCTGAACGGAACCCTCTGTGAAGCCGACAACGGCCACAAGGGCCGGCCACTCGACGCCCACGAGGCCGCGGAGCGACTCGGCCTTAGCGTTACGCAGGTGCGACAGTGGATTCGGGCGAATAACGCCATGCTGCGGCGTGAATACCAGGCCACCGACTGAGCCGGCCCACTCCACCGCCCCGGCGACCGACTCTAAGCAGTTGGCCATATTCTTGCGCGGTATCCTTGGCGCCTGATCCTTCGCCCCCCGCAAGCGCAAGCGCCGCATGCGAGCGCGGCGGGAGGTGGCGAGATGCCAGGAACCAGCAACGCGTGGCCACCGAGTCAGGACCGCTCCATATCGAAGCCGTCACCCGCGGCGAAGGGGATCCGGACGCTTGCATCGTCCTGCTGCACGGGGTGTTTGCCCGCGGCCGCAATCTCATCGGCATTGCCCGCCGCCTGGTTCAACACGCCCCCGGCTGCAAGGTGCTGCTGCCCGATCTGCCCCTGCACGGCCGATCCGCACCGCCCGCGACCGCGCCACCGGGTGGATGGACCATTGCCCGCATGGCCAAGGCCATCGCTGAATCGCTCGAAGCCGGTGGGCTGCGGCCTCACACCATCATTGGCCACTCACTCGGCGGCAAAGTCGCGGCTCACCTCGCCTCGCAGATTCACCGCAAACACGGGAATCCAAGCAACTTATGGCTTCTTGACGCCACGCCTTGCCCCCTCCCGGATGATGGAATGCCCTGGCGTGTGCTCGAAGTGCTTGCCGAGCACCCCGGCCCATTCCGCACCCGCCGCGAAGCCGCCGGACAGCTTGAGCAGGTCCTGCCCGAACGAACGGCCACCTGGCTTGCGGGCGGCCTGATTCGCCGTGATGGCCGCCTCCACTGGCCATGGAACCTCGAGGCCATGGCGGCCCTGCTTTCGGACTACGCCGCGGATGATGCCACACCACGGCTGCCGCGACATCGCACCGAGGGTCAGGCGCATATCGTCAAGGCCGATGCCTCCCCCCTGCTCGACGAAGCCACACTCACGCGCCTGCGCGGCCTCGCCCGCGGCGGCCGCCCCCTCCACCTCCACCACCTGCCCGGCTCCCACTGGTTCCACACCGAACACCCCGACGCCCTGGTCACCCTCATCGCCCGCGGGCTGAGCACCGCAGAAACGGAGGGGTAGTACTCCAGGACAAGCGGATGTAACTCGGGTGGCGCGGACAGCTCTTGCTCCCTCTCCCTTCGGGAGAGGGCTGGGGTGAGGGGATGATCCGTCGTGGCGCTGCGCGAAGGCGGCTGCTCGCTTCAGAAGATCCGTCGGGCGGTGGCGTATCTGAAGGCGCATTTTCCGGATGCAGAAAACGGGCCAACCCTGTCACGGCTGACGCTGCTGACCGATGGCGACAGCGTTTATCTGCTGAGCGATGCGCACGAGATTACCGAGGTCGTGTCGCGACAGATGATGCTTTCGGTGCCGGTGGGCTGGTTGATTCAGGACACGCGCCAGCGGGTGGACAACCTGCCGCGGGAATGGACCGAGCGCGTGGAGGTGGAGGGGCAGACGTTTCACCTTCTGGTCAGCGAGGACGAGGAAGAAGGTGGCTATGTCGTGCAGTGCCGTGAAATCCCCGGCGCGATCGAGCAGGGCGAAACGCCGGCCGAGGCAGTCGAGGCAGGCAGAGAGGCGATCAAATCGGCACTGGCGTTCCAGCGGCGACGGGGGCCGGGCCATGTCAAAGCTGTCTAACGCCAGCCATCGCGGCAAGGTGATAAAAGCGCTGCAACGTGCCGGCTTCGAAAAAGACGAGGGCGGCAAGCACACGATTATGGTGCATCGCGAGGATGCAACACGGTAAACGACGGTACCACGCAGTTTGCGGATCAAGCCGGGCACGCTGCGGGCGGTCATCAAGCAGTGCGGATTGACCGAGGATGACTTCTTGCGGCTCTATCACAAGCGATAGGATACGCCCCATGCTCAATCCGCCACCCAACGCCAAACACGGTCGGGCCGGAAGTCGGGACGCCGGCGGACGGTTCGCCAGGGGCAACCCCGACAGCCTTGGCAATCCCTGTGCTCGGCGGGTGTCGCGGATACTCTCCCTGATCGTCGAAGAAGGCCGACGATGACCTTCACGCGAGCGTCCGGCGGATGGTGGACGACGCCGGGTCACCGCGATGCCGCTGGCCATGGCTACATTACGTTACCCGCAATTCACATGACAGGCTCCTTTCATCCTGCTGGACCAGTCATGCATACCATGACACAGAAAGGTCAATGACGTCCCACAAAGCGACGGTGGGACACGCCGCGTGAGGGATTCGATATGCCGTTGATCTTGTGAACGCAGCGTTCGTTGTACTTCACGGGGAATGAAGTGTTCCCGAATGCATCGGAGGGTTTCGCTTGGCTGCCCCTGCTGTCCCCGCTCAACCTCGTTGCGTGTCAGTCCGATGCAAGCGTAACGGGCGGCAGTTCGAGACCAATCTGGCCCAGTTTCCGGGCAGCACGGCAACAAACACCCGGGAAATCCTGCGCGTCCACGAACACGCAGCGAGCCCACATAAGATGTCGGGCACATGGCCCGACCGCCAATACCGGGCAATCCAGAAAATGCCGGTGGAGGGATTCGAACCCACACTCCCGTTGCCGGGAAACGGATTTTGAATCCGTCGCGTCTGCCAGTTCCGCCACACCGGCCGGGGGGGCGATGTGCCCCGCTTTCCGACGGTCTCTCGGGCGAGCGCGTGCGGAGGGCGGGGCGGCTTTGTGGTGGGCGATTCTATCGCCGCGGGTGGGCCGTTGCCACTGGGGCGGGCAGGGTCGTGCACCGGGGGGTGCATGACATGCGCCGCGGGCATTTTTCTCCCTCTCCCCT
>PUNN01000031.1 GCA_003552605.1 Phycisphaeraceae bacterium | reverse complement strand
GCTGCTGCTGACTGAGATGCTCGGCGAGCCGGCCCTGGGCCTGTGCCACTTCGGTTTCGGCATCCGCGAGCCGCTGCTTCTGCTGCGTGGCCTCCTGATCGAGTTGCTTCAGCTCATCCGCCGCGGCGTTGAGACGTTGCATCGTCTCAAGCGGCACACCCTCCTCGGGCAGGGCGAGTTCGGCCACGCGATCCCTGGCTTCATCACGGCGATGGCGCTGTCGATCGCGCTGCTGGCGGCGCTGCGCGGCCTCCTGATCGAGTTGCTCGAGCGCCTCCCGCTCGCGGCCGGTCACGCGGCCGAGGGCTGGCGGCAGCGCATCAAGCCGGGTTTTGACCTCGCGGCGGGTTGCAACCTCCTGGTGGTACTTGATCGCCTGCTCGATGCGAGCGGTGGCGCTGGCAGCGGCGACCGCCTGCTCGTGCTGGCGCCGAAGGTCGCCAAGCTGGGCTTCGGCCCGTTCGATCTGCTGTTGATGCTCGCGCGCACGGACCACGGCCTGATGAGCCGCGGCGACCGCCTTGGATTCGCGATGTCGCGCCGGGGGGCGGTCGCGGAAGCCGAGGGCATCACACGCCGCATCAAGGTCGTACCCGCCCTGGCTCGCAGCGATGATCTGGTGGGCGAACTGGTCATCTTCCTGCTGTACCAGTTCGTGCAGGGCCAGGCGGTAGCGGTCCCGATTCTCCGCCGGGCCGGTGTTGGGCGGGTCGGCGGCGTGACCGTTACGCGCGCACTCGACCTGGTCGTAGTTGATCGTGACCTGCCACCGGTCTTCGCCGATGCTCAGATCACCGCGAAGCCATGCCCGGCCGAGGTCGGTTTCCTGAGGCCAGAGCAATTCCTGGAGGGCGAGCGCCGTGGTTGTCTTGCCGCTGCCGTTGGGGCCATAGATGAGGTTGAACCCGGGTTCGAGCCCCTCGATGGCGAAGCCCTGCCCGCGATCGATCCCCCGCACGTGGTGCAGGTCGAGCTTGTCGAAATGGACGGCGGGCTGGGCCATGGTCAATCACGCATCCTGCTTCTGGCTGACAAGGGCAGCCAGCAGTTGACGGCTCTGCTGGCGGAGGTGGTCGCGCACCATGTGGTCGGTCATGTCGATCGGTTCGAGCGCGGCGAAGTGGGGGCTGCGACAGACCTGCTCGAGTACCTCGCGCGCCTCCTGGAGCAGGGCCGCCTCATCCTCACCCTCGCTGGGCTGCGCGCCCGCGGCCTCTTGCTCATCGAGGGCCTTCAGCAGCCGTGCGAGCGTCCCGGGTGCGGTGTTGGTCGTAGCGTGCTGGTCCAGGTCAATGGCCGGGAGCGTGAGGTCCTCGATGCGGTCAACCACCAGCCGCAACCCCGCCGTACTGGTTAGTTCATTCTCGAGCCGCTGGAGCAGCCTGCCCAACCGGCCCGCCATGGGCGTGCGGCCGGTGAGCGTGAGCCGCAGCACGAGGCACTCGAGGTTCTCGCTCTCCCCGGTGAGCTGCCGGGCCTGGTCGCGGGCCTCGGCGTAGAGGGCCTGTTCGACCGCCTCCTCATCGGCAAGGTCGGTCAGGTCAACGGTGGCGCCGATGTAGGCGATCGGGGACCGCGGCCTCTGCGTGGGCGGATGGATGCTGCCGCCGCTGACCTCGGCCAGCCACGGCCCGTGCAGGCCGGTCTCACCGGGGTCAAGTGCCTGTGGTGAACCGGGATAGAGCACGAACGGCCCATCGTCCGGGGCGATCAACCGGGGCGCATGGATGTGGCCGATCAGCCAGCCGGCGAAGGGGAGGCTGCGGAGTCGGGCGAGTTCGAGCGGGGCATAGGGGCTTGCGGGGTTGTCGAGATCGCCGTGGATAAGTCCGAGCACCGCCGTGCGGTCTCCGGCACCCTCGGCCTGCTCCATCTCGTAGTCATGCAAGGGGTTACGGCTGACATGGCGGTCGGGGAACGACCAGCCATCAATGTGGAGGCTCTGTCCATCGGCTTTGAGCGTCACCCGCTCCCACCGGCCGCCGCGGCCAAGGAGGGTGAACTGATCGGGACTGAACTGATCGGCGAGCCGGCCAAGCACGGTGTGATCGTGATTGCCCGCCACGGCGATCGTGCGGATGCCCCGCTCGGCGAGGCGCCGGATGCCCTGTTCCAGCGGGCCGATGGCCTCGAAAAAGCGGTTGTTCTCATCAGCGACATCCCCGCTGAGGCAGACAGCGGTAACCTGCTGCTCGATGGCAAGGTCGACCATGTCCGCCCAAGCCCCCGCGGCGTAGGCCCGCTCGGCCGGCAGGTCCTCGGGCCACCGGGCCGAAGCGCGGCCGATATGCAGATCGCCGGAAAAAAGCAGTTTCAACGGCTGAACCTCCATGCCTCCCGCCACCGGGGCCTCACCTCTCAAGCCCCGGCCGGCTGGCGACCCCAGTGTAACGCGAACCGGCCCACCGCTGTGCAACAGTGCCGGTGCGTTTCAGCAGGAGGCCATCACAAGCCTGGGCGAAGACATGCAGGCGAGGTCGGCAGTCAGCAGCCGCCTTCGGCTGGTGGCCATCGCACGTACTGCCGCCACGGGCCATCATGGCCATCGCCTGAGCCCAGACGCTGACCATGCCACCCAAGCTACATGCGTTCGCCCTGGTTCATCCCGCTGCATCAATGTCGTTTCATTGTTCATGGTACCGCCACGAGGGATGTGGGACGGCACACCTGCCTTGTGTCAGCGTCTGGTCAACGTCGGCACGTATGGCCGAGGCAGCGGCTGAGGGTGTAGCGCCGGGTGGCGATGGCAGCGTAGAGGTGGCGGCCGAGCCAGGTCATCCCCGGCAGGTGAAGCAGCGGCCAGAGCGGCCAGAGCAGCGGCATCCGCGGTAGCAGGGCCCGCGCGGCGTCGAAGCCACCGAGCAGCCGGCCATCCGGTGTCTGAACGTGCATCTGGCCGAGGGCGTGCAACTGCGCTTCCCGGGGCAGTTCGGCGGCTTCACGGGGATGGTTCACATCGCGAAACGTGATGCCGCCGCGCCACGCCAGCGCCTCGATCCACTTGCGCGAGGCGATGCAGATCGGACACCGGCCATCGTAATAGATGCGGTAATCGCTCATTGCAGGATTCTAGCGCCTCGCGGCAAGCCGGTGGGCGATCAGGGTTCACTTCTCGGCCGTACGGCGATGACCTCGTCAAGCGCGTTGAACTTCACGGCCATGTCGGGATATTCATATATCGTGAATATGGTGTGCTGCTCCCAGTGCGCGATCTGCGCCTGCGTGTATTGCTCAGGATCAAGCGCCACCCGGTCATGTTGGGCGATCTCTGTCGGATCACCGAGCATTTCGACGATGGCCGTCTCCTCCAGGCCGTAGAGGTCACCCGGATCGACGGGGGCCTCGGGCATTTCGAGCATGGCGGCGGCGATGGCGAGGTAGATGAACACCCCGCAGATGTCGGCCACGGAGGTGATCAGCGGCGCGCTCGCGGTGGCAGGGTCCCAGCCGAGGCGGGCAAGCAGAAACGGCAGGCTCATGCCGATGACACTGCCCATGATCACAACCAGGACCATTGTCAGTGCAATGACCGGGATGATCTCAGGGGCGCGGTAGAGTCCCACCAACGAGACCGCCACCGCCATCGCCACGCCGAGGGTAAGGGCTACATAGAGTTCCTTGGCGACCAGCTTGAACCAGTCGCGCATCATGACCTCGCCGGTAGCGAGCGCCCGCACCATCAGCGTGGCCGACTGTGAGCCGGCATTGCCGGCAGAGTCGATCAGCAGCGGCATGAACGCGATCAGGGCGGTGATGGCCGCGAGCATTTCCTCGTAGCCCTCGATGATCTCACCGGCGAACATGTTGATGAACACCAGCACCAGCAGCCACGGGACGCGGCGGGAAAAGAGCATCCACCAACTCGCTTCACCGGGGCTGACGCGGAGGGTGTTCACCGAACCCATGCGGTGGAAGTCTTCGGTGGCCTCTTCCTCCGTAACGTCCATCACGTCGTCGACAGTCACGATACCGACCAGCCGGCCCTCGGTATCGACAACCGGCAGGGCGATCAGGTCGTATTCCTGGATCAACCGTGCCGCCTCTTCGTCAGCATCATTGACGCCGATGCTGACCACTTCGCTCTGCATCACCTCGCTGACGCGCTGATCGGCATCGGCAAGGATCAGGTCCTTCAGGGACACCAGCCCCTTCAACCGCGTCTGGTCGTCCATGACGTAGGCGTAGTAGATGGTCTCTTTCCGCGGGGCCTGAAGGCGCAGCAGGTCGATGGCCTGGTTGACATCGAGGTCATCGGGCAGCGCGGCGAAGTCGGTGCTCATCACGGCGCCGACGGTGCCCTCCGGGTACGTGGCGAGCCGCTCGGTGACCTGGCGCTGCTGCTCGGGCAGCAGCTCGAGCATCTGCTCACGCACCGGCTCGTCGAGGGCGAG
>PUNN01000245.1 GCA_003552605.1 Phycisphaeraceae bacterium | reverse complement strand
CCCTGCCGCTGGAACTGGCCGTCAGTGATCGCGATGGCGGGTCGGGGGCAAGCGCGGCCCCGCCGCGCGAGCATCCGCGTGGAGCGCGGCATGCCATGGCGCGGGCGCGCGAGCTGCTCGAAGCGGTCGGCCTCGGTGAGCGGACGCATCATTACCCTTCACAGCTTTCCGGCGGTGAGCAGCAGCGGGTGGCGGTGGCGCGGGCGTTCGCGGCTGACCCGGCGATCCTGCTTGCCGATGAGCCGACGGGCAACCTGGACTCGGCCACCGGCCGCGTGGTGCTCGAGGTGCTCGAGGCGCTGCGGTTGCGGGCGCAGACGACGATGGTGCTTGTGACGCACGACCCGGAGGTGGCAAGCTGCGCGGATGTGCGGGTTCACCTGCGCGATGGCCGGATCGTGAAGCGTGAGGAAGGGCCGATGGCGGGAGAGGGGCTCATCTCGGTGGGGGATGAAGTGGCCGCGGAGCGGGATGGCGGTGATGAGGCCGAGGCCACGCCGCCATCCTGGCGGGGGCGCGGGTCATGAATCCGCTTCTGGTGCTGCGCTACATGGTTCGCGAGTCACGCGGCTCGGGCGGGCGGCTGGTGTTTTTCATGCTGTGCCTGTCGGTGGGGGTGGCGGCGGTGGTGGCGGTGTCGGGGCTGTCGCGATCGCTGGACCAGGCGATTCTCGACCAGGGCCGCGAGCTGCTCGGGGCGGATGTGGCGGCCTCGAGCAATCAGCCGCTGCCGGATGAGGTGGCCCGTGCGGTGGATCGGCTGTCTGGCGCCCGACGTACCCACGTCACGGAGATGCTGACCAACATCTCGGCCGGTTTCGGCGGCCGAGGCTTCGGGGCGACGCTGGGGCAGTTGAAGATCGTCGACGGTGAGTATCCCTTCTACGGCACGCTGCGCCTCAGCGATGGGCGGCCGCTGGATGAAGCGCTGGATGAAAGCGCGGCGGTGGTATCGCCGGAACTACTCGATGAACTCGGTATCGCGGTGGGCGATGAGGTGCGCATCGGCGGGGCGCGTTACCGCATCGCGGCGACGATCGAGGAGCAATCGGGCCTTGGCGGGATGGTGATCTCGCTCGGGCCGCAGGTGGTCATCAGTGCATCGGCCGCCGAGCGGATGCAGATCAACCCCGCGCTGCTCTACCGGGCGCGGTATCAGATGCTGGTACAACTGCCGCCGGGCAGCGGCCGGCTCGCCGCGGCACAGGCGGCCGAGCGGCTTGGCGCTTCGGTCGACCACCTGCCCTACATCCGTATCGAGACCTGGGCGCAGGCGCAGCCGGCGATCCGGCGGAGCATCGACCGCATGGGCAGCTACCTCGGTCTGGTGGCGCTGCTGTCACTGTTGATCGGTGGTATCGGGGTGGCGCAGGCGGTGCGGGCGTGGATCGCCGGGCGGATGGGGTCGATCGCGATACTGAAATGCCTCGGCACACGGCCGCGGGAGGTGCTGGCGATCTATCTCGGGCAGACGCTGCTGCTGGGGCTGGCCGGCAGCGTGGCGGGGGCGGCGCTTGGGCTGGGCGTGATGATGATGGCGCCTGCGCTGCTCGAGGGTGTGGTGCCGGCGGAGATGATCCGGCCATGGCAGCCGTTGGCGATGGTGCAGGGTGTGGGGCTGGGGGTGGGCATCGCGCTGGTGTTCAGCTTGCCGCCGCTGCTGGGCGTGCTTCGCGTGCCGCCGGCACTGGTCTTTCGCCGCGAGGCCGAACCGCTGCGGCCGAACCGGGTGGCGCAGGCGACCGGCTGGGCACTGCTGGGCGGGGGCGTGTGCGCCGCGGCGTGGTGGCAGAGCGGTGACATCGTTCAGGCAGTGGCGTTCGCGGGGGGGCTGGCGGTGGCGGTGGTGTTATTGGGCATCGCCGCGTGGGCATTGGCACGGGGTGTGGGGGCGCTGCCGCGGGGATGGGGGCGGCTGTGGGTGCGATATGGGCTGGCAAGCCTGGCGCGGCCGGGTGCGGGAACGCTGGCGGCGATCGTTGCGCTCGGCCTGGGCACGCTGGTCGTGCTGGCGATGCACCTGGTCGAGCGGCACATGAGCGATGAACTCGGCGCGGTGCTGCCCGAGCGGGCGCCGACGGCGTTTCTGTTGAACATCCAGCGTGATCGATGGCCGCAGATCGAAACGCTGCTGCGCGGGCACGGCGCCGAGCGCATCGAGCCGGCGGCGGTGCTGCATGCGCGGCTGATGGGCATCCGCGGCCGCGACACCCGCGAGATTCTCGGCGAGCGCGGGGCCGAGCAGCGCGGTAACTGGGCGTTCTTTCATGACCTTCGCATCAGCCATAGCGAAACCCTGCCGCCAGCCAACGAGCTTGTGGAGGGCCAATGGTGGGACGGCACCGACCGGCCGCAACTCAGCATCGACGCTCAGTTCGCCGAGAACCTCGATATCGGCGTGGGTGACGATGTGACGCTGCGCGTGGGTGGTGAGGCGGTCACGTTCGAGGTGGTCAACCTTCGCGATGTGGACTGGCGCAGCTTTCATGTCAACTTTCTGATGCTGGCCAATCCCGCATCGATCGAGCAGCGGGGGCAGCAGATGCTGGCGGCGGTACGGCTTGAACCGGAGTTGGAAGGTGAGCTGCGACGTGAGCTCGCCGAGCGTCATGGCAGCGTGCTGTACGTGCCCACGCGTGAAGTGATGGAGAAGGTGGCGGACATGCTCGGCCGTATCGGCGGCGCGGTGCGGATTCTGGGCTATTTCACGGTGTTCGCGGGGCTGGCCATCCTGGCCGGCGCGGTGTCAGCCTCGGCCGTCCGCCGCGGCAGGGAGGTGGCGCTGTTGAAGACGCTGGGGATGACACGGTGGGGGGTGGTGGGTGTATTCGGCATCGAGTATGCGCTGGTGGGACTGGTCGCCGCGGCACTGGGCGGTCTGGGCGGGGGTGTGCTGGCCTGGGCGGTGGTGACGCAGGCGCTCGAAATCCCGTGGCGCATGATGCCGCTGAGCTACGCCGCGGCGGTGATGATCGCAGTGGCGCTGGTGGTGACGGCGGGGATCGCCACAAGCATACGGGCACTGTGCCAACGCCCGATCGAAGTGCTGCGTAGTGAATAGACAAGCGTCACACATTGCATTGCACAAGAGGCCGCGACCCAGGTCACATCAATGCAGCGCTGCGAATCGCTGCTCTCTTCCCGGTATCCCAGTGGCGGGCAAGCGACCCTGACTCCGCTGCGATCCGGCCATTACATGGCGGGGCTTGACCGGCCCCGCAAATGCCCTCCATGCCGTGCGTTCATTGCGCAGTGAACATCAACAGCACATGCTTGCCCGCATCTCCTTCTGGGAAAAAACGGCACGTCTCGATGCCACTGTCATGCGCAGATGAAACAGGAGGAACTACGAAAAGCGCGAAAGGCACGAAAAATTGCAGATGAGCCCGAGGGGGTGCTGTGGAACTGTACGGCCATTGGTCAGCGACATCATCACGGCCACCCGCGCAGGTCACTGCCCAAACACGTCTCACCTTCTGCGAGTTCTGGACTTTTCATAGTGCCTGTTACTCACACCTGTTCAGCATGTCTCTGCCCACCCCCAATGTCTCATGCACCTTCGAACGAGGAGCTTTGCAATTATGGAACAGGACTCCCAGCCATGAGGTACACTTTCGTGTTGTTCGCGAGTTTCGTAGTCTCATCTGAATCGCCCCCTTCCATGGTCCACCTGCCACCACCCCCCATACAGAGCTGATGCTATGCCCCCTGCCTGCGTTCTCGAGATCGCCAGTCGGGCAGTTTGGCGCATCGCGTTTCTCGTGTTATCGTTCGAGTTTTCCACCAGGCAGAACTGACCTGCCTGCGAGCTTTCTGGCTGTGTTTGCCCCATTACCTCAATTACCTCAATCTGTGTGCCCCATGAAAGAAACTGGCAACATCGTTACGCCCAACGGGACGTGGTTCATCACCTGTGATGCCGCCATCGAGTACAACGGCAGGTTGCACAAGCTGGTGCTTGAATGGCGTCGTCGCGATGGCATCTGGGACCGAGAGGCGCTTGGCCACACGCCCACCCTGGTCAGCAGCCTGCACGAGTTCAGTATCTCGATGCGCGATGGTGAAACCGGATGCACCGCCACCGGCCGGATCGATCCCGACCCATGGACGGTGGTAGGCGGGCCGGTGACCCTCGAGATCCAGTTGTCCCCGGATCAGAATGCGGGCAGTTATCGCGGCGATTTCAATGGCCACCCCATCGAAGGCCTCGCCGAGGCGTGCTTCGAGCCGGCACCGCGGCCGAGCCGTGGCGTGGCTGCCGGCCGCATCGAACTGCTCGAACAGTTCCAGCGTCACGGTGGCAGTGGCCGCCTTTATGATTTTTCCTTCGCCGGCCGCGGCACCACCGACCCGAGCCCGATGCTGCCCACCTTCGCCGCGGAAGATTATGGCGTCCGT
>PUNN01000076.1 GCA_003552605.1 Phycisphaeraceae bacterium | reverse complement strand
TCGGCGCCCGCGGCACTGAAGGCAAGATCGCCTGTGTCCGGCATTGCCGCGAACAGGGCGTGCCCTACCTCGGCATCTGTCTCGGGTTTCAGGTCGCAGTGATTGAGTATGCCCGTAATGTCTGTGGGCTCCCTGGGGCCGGCTCGACTGAGTTCAGCCCCGAATGTGAGCATCCGGTGATTGACATCCTGCCGGAGCAGAAGAAGATTGAAGGTCTTGGCGGAAATATGCGCCTTGGCGGCAAGGACGTGCTGATCGAGCCGGAAACGCTTGCGGCGATATTGTTCCATCGCGATGCCAGCAGCGAGGGCGCCGCTGCGGCAGGAGTCGCCACAGTGGCCCGCGCCAGCGCCCCCTCGGACCGGAAGGGAGTTTCGAAGGGCAAGTCCGGCCACGACGATGTCGCTCCGCGACAGCAGTTCTTGGTCCGGCAGCGATTCCGCCACCGTTATGAGGTGGATCCGCAGTACATCGAAGTGCTGAAGCGCTACGGGCTGGTCTTTTCCGGCCGCCACCCCACGCAGCCGATCATGCAGATACTCGAGTTGTCTCGCGGCCAGCATCCGTTCTTCATCGGCGCCCAGTTCCATCCGGAACTGACCAGTCGGCCACTGCGGCCGCATCCGATGTTCATAGGGCTCGGTGCTGCTGCGATCCAGCACGCCAATCCCGAGTTGACCGCCGAGCAGATCGGCGCCCCTTGGCTTGCGCCGTCCGATGCGGTACACGCCTGAGCCGGATGCGGCCGGTCGCGGGCAAGGATTCGCCGGGCGGTTTTCACCGGGTTGCTGTACTGCCGGCCTGCTGCGCTCACCGGGGTGGCTGGAACCTCATGGCGGACGCAGCCAGCCAACCTTTGCTGGCAACAAAGGAACCCCGCCACATCTGTCATGCACCCGGTGGGATCCGGCCATGTTTGACGGGTTACGCTTACCCTCTAACAATCTGCTGCCCCTGATGGTGGACGCGGCGAGCCGGTCTGCCGGGAAAGGATGAAAACGCCATGCCCCTAAGTGATGATGATGTCGTTGTCGTGGACCTGCCGCCGCTGACCGGCGCTGCTTCGACGTTTTTGCCCGAGGTGTTCAAGGGGCTCGGCACCACGTTCAAGCACCTCGTGACCTCGATCGGCCGAGGGCCGCGCTCCAAGGCGATTTTCTACCCCGAAGAACGCCGCGAGGACATGCCGGTCGAGGAAGGCGGTTTCTATCCCGGCACCTTCCGCGGCGTGCATCGGCTCAATCGTGATGAAGAGGGCCGGGTCAAATGCGTTGCCTGCTTCATGTGCTCGACCGCCTGCCCCGCCAAGTGCATCCACATCGAAGGCGCCGAAGCACCCTGGGATGACCGCGAGAAATACCCGGTCAAGTTCGACATCGATGAACTTCGCTGCATCTACTGTGCGATGTGCGAAGAAGCCTGCCCCGTGGATGCGATCGAGCTGACACCGAACTACGACATCGTGGGCCTGACCCGGTCGGAGATGATCTTCGATAAGCAGAAGCTGCTGAGCATCTACGATCAGACGATCGAGCGCAAGCCGATGTGACCGCGGCCGCACCGCGCGGCCAGCCTGGACAGCCCAGCGACAGAAAAAAAGCCCCGTATTTGCGGGGCTTTTGCATGGTGGTCTTGTTCGAGCAGGGTGTGTCATTCCTCCACGGGTTCAGTCACACGGCCCATGAACAGCAGTTCATCGCTTTCGTGATGCCGGATGACAAAGAGAAACGGGCGGTCGACATGGAATGTCTCAGGCTCGGGCGGCATGGCGGTTACGCCCACGGCGATGCCGGTTGCGGCCGCGGCCTCGGTGCCTTCCTCGTCGACCTTGACGAACGCCTTGTGCTGCACAGCGCTGATGAAAAGGTCCTCGACGCTGGCCATGCCGGTGAAGTCGGCGCGGCGTGCATCAAAAGCATCGCCCATGCCCATCTGCGACAGCGCATCGTTGAGCGACATCTCGCTGGTGAAGCTGAATCGCGGCAGGTGGACCTCCACCTCCCCTCCTCGTGGCCGATGTGCCAACTGCTCCATCCATGTGCGCAGGTTGGCATCGGTGAGCTTACCTTCCTCTTGAAGCCGCTGAAGCGCAGCGCCGGGATGCTCATCCGCCTCACCGCTGCGCGGGAGGATCACCACCATGGACATCTCCTCCCCGCGGTACGGCAGTTCGAGCAGCTTGACATCATCGCCACGCATCATCCGCAACCGCTCTCGCTGCCGCATGGTCGGCACCTCGGCGGTCCCGCCGTCAGACAGGTGGAACGTGGCATCGGTGGTGCGATTGTCATCAAAAGTGTGCTTCCATCCGCCGAGGAAGTAGATGGCGTTGGTCAGCACAAGGCGGGTGTCGGGAGTGACAGAGCCCTCGGGCATGAGGTCCTTGATCCGGTCGCGGGTCTGCTCGGCCACCCAGTCGTTGATGCGCTCGCGGGAGGGCTCGGGCTCGGAGACGAAGTCAACCTCGTGCAGGCCCGCGGCGTAGCGGTCATTGAGCAGTGAAAGAAAGTCATCGCGGAAGGGGTAGTCGGCCTGCCCCCACAAGGCGTTGGCCACGGCCAGTTCGTAGTGCGGATTGCCCTCCTCATCGGTGCCCGGATCATTGAGATCATCAATCAACCGCGCGAACAGGTCATGGACACGCTCGCCATCACTTCCGAACCGAAGCACATCCTTCATCTGCTCTTCCGTCTCCCCTCGTGCCCCGGCCCACGTCATCGCCAGGGCAGTGCGGATGCTCGAGGGTGAGAAGAAGACATTGCCATCGTCCTCATCGGTGATCTGCTGAAACAGGTCGAAGGCAAATCCGTACCCGCCTTCGGAAAGTTTCCTCGCCTGCTCCGCTTCATCCATCTCATCTGCGGGCTGCTTTGCGGTTGTCCCATCGTCATCGGGGCGGGGTACATCGTTCCCATCAGCATTGACTGATGCTGTCCGCTCATGGTCGGTCGCATCTTTCTCGCCTTGAGGGGGCGTGTGGGCTCCGCATGCAAGCAGCAGGTGAACGGTGATGATGATGGCGAACTGGGCAGTGAAGCGTGTCATGGTTGAACTCCTTTGTTCAGCTTGTGATCCTGAGTTGTACGGGGTGCGTGGCAGGGTGTGATGCTACTGCATCATTCATCCACCGGCTCGTTCACCCGGCCCATGAACAGGATTTCACCACTGTCGTTGTGCCGGATCAGGAACATGAACGACCGGTCGGCGTGGAATGTAACCGGTTCGGCCGGAGCGGCGCGCTGAGCGATCACCACTGCTGTGGCCGCGGCGGCTTCGGTACCTTTTTCGTCCACTTTCACGAAGGCCTTGTGGAGGACCGCTTCGATGAACAGTTCCTCAACACTGGCGATGCCCGTGAAATCCGCGCGGCGGAAGACAAACGCATCCTCCATCCCCATCGCCTGAAGGGCATCATCGAGTCGCAGCTCACTGGTGAAACTGAACCGTGGCAGCTTCACATCCACCCGCTGACTCGCCAGGGCCTCCGTCCATGCCTCCAGCGCATCGGGGCTCAGGCGGTCCTGCAAGGCGGCGATTGCCTCGGCCGGGTCGTGATTCCGCTTCGTCGGCAGCATGACCAGCATGGACAGTTCCTCGCCACGGTAGGGCAACTCGAGCATCTGGAGGTGGTCATCTTCCATGTACCGCAGGCGCTCGGTCTGGTGCATCATCGGCACCTCGGTGGTGTTTTCATCAGAGAGATGAAAGGGCGCGGGCCTGGTTGCATCCTCGTTGAAGGTATGCTTCCAGTCGCCGAGGAAGTAGATGGCATTGGTCAGCACCAGCCGTGTTTCATCGTCAATAATGCCTTCGGGGATCAATTCCTTGATTCGCTCGCGGGTCTCGTCCTCAACCCAGGCATTGATGGTCTGCCTCGCCTGCTCGGGGGCGTCAAGAAAGTCAACCTCGTTGAGCCCGGCGGCGTAGCGGTCACTCAGCAGGTCGATGAAGTCGGCGCGGAAAGGGAAGCCGGCCTGTCCCCAGAGTGCGTTGGCCACGGCCAGTTCGTAGAAGGGGTTGCCGTCCTCATCCGTGCCCGGGTCGTTCAGGTCGGCCACCAGCCTGGCGAGGTGGGCGTGAACCTGGCCGGGTGCCTGCTCGAAGCGGAGGGCCTCGGCCATCTGCTTCTCCGTGTCGCCCCGGGCCCCGGCGAAGGTCATGGCAAGGGCGGTGCGAATGCTGGACGGTGAAACAAACAGGTTACCCTCTTGCTCCTTGGCGAGGCGGTTGAACAGGTCAAAGGCAAAGGCGTGCCCGCCGCGGACGAGGGCCGCGCTGCTGTCCGGATCGGCCTCGATCGCGGGCTCCCTGTTTTCCTCTGCTTCCACGCCGACATCCGGTTGCGGGGTGGTGCGTGGCGGATCGCTGGCGTGGCCCTTCTCGTCCGGGGCGGGCGCGGCCGCC
>PUNN01000088.1 GCA_003552605.1 Phycisphaeraceae bacterium | reverse complement strand
CCGCCCCGCCACGATAGACCAGGTCGAGGTGGAGCTGCGCTTCATCCGGTTGCTCCACGCGGAATCGTGTGCTCACCAGGATCGCGCCGGCGCCCGTGGCACGGTTCCCATCGCCCCAACGGTTCATGCCGGCCGGGAACGGCGCCGCAGCCATGCCCCAGCCGCGGGCGTCGAAGTCCGGTTCATACCAGGTTTCAGATGGGTAGCCTGCTTCAGGCTCTGGCCATGATCGAGCCTCTTCCCCGATGTTCTTTCGCTGCTCTCCCCGGGCGATGTAGTAGTAGCTCCAGTACGTATCGTTGTCGATGACGACCGTATCAGCTCGTAGCTCGGTGGTGCAAAGGCCAGCGAGCAGCATTACGGTGGCGGCAAGGACGGCAGTGCGGCAGGACGGGATCATGTGGGCTCCTCAGGCGCGGATGGTTCGGGTTGGGGTCAGGTGGCGTTGATACCTGCCAGCCCAACGCCCAGCGCGCCGGTTGATTGCGGGAGAGCAAGATTCCAGAAGCCAGAGGCAGTATGCGCTAGGCAAGGGAGGATATGGTGCCCTGGCTGAAAAGCCGGGGGAGGCTCAGGGCGAAGCCGATCTTCGCTTGTCTACCGATACGTCCGAGCGATCACGGCCGGGCGGTGTGATCGGTGGCGCGGCTGTTGGGATGGGGCCGCGGCGGAATGCCCGTCCAAGTGCCCTCGGCAGTCTGCACCGTGGCCCGCGGCGGTGGCGCGGCCTCACCCATCAGCGCCTGTGCCGCCTGCTCGGGGTTGAAATCGCGGACGATCTGCACCGCCTCGCTCACATCGTCGGTGATGTGGAAGTGATGCATATCCTTGGGGCTGATGGTGGCGTATTTATCCCGCAGGCGCGAGCCCATCCAGTCGATCAGCCCGTCCCAGAAGTCGTGGCCGATGCAGACCACGGGAAACGGCTCTGTCTTGCAGGTCTGGATCAACGTCAGCGACTCGAAGAACTCATCCATCGTGCCATAGCCGCCCGGGAAGATGATAAATCCACGGGCATACTTGACGAACATCACCTTCCGCACGAAGAAGTAGCGGAACGTCAGCGCATCGCTCTGGAAGGGATTGGGCTGCTGCTCCATCGGCAGCGAGATGTTCAAGCCGATGCTGTGGCCACCGGCATCGAACGCGCCGCGGTTGGCCGCTTCCATGATGCCCGGCCCACCTCCGGTGATGACCGCGTATCCGGCATCAACAAGCTGCCGGCCGCACTCGACCGCCTCCTTGTAGATCGGGTCGTCAGGCCGGGTGCGTGCCGACCCGAATACACTGACCGCCGGGCCGATGTCACTCATCGCCTCGAATCCGTCAACGAACTCAGCGACGATACGGAACAGCCTCCAGGTTTCGTGGGCCATCTCAGATTCGTGGTTGAAGGCCATGTTGCTTCGCTCCAAGAAAAAAGCCTGACCGCGGGGCACGGGCCAGGCCTTGAGGAAGATTCGATCAGGCAGGCGCGGCGAGCCGCCGCCAGCGATGACATTGACTGTTGCCACCGCCATCAGCCTCGTTCACGCGGCCGATGTCCCCGCTTCCGGCCGTGCGGCCCTGGCCTGCTCGACAAGTTGATCGAAGGTTTTCGGGTCGGCGATGGCGATCTCGCTGAGCATCTTGCGGTTCAGGTCGATACTCGCGGCCTTGAGCCCGGCAATGAACCGGCTGTAGCTCATCCCTCGCTGTGCGGTGGCCGCGCTGATCCGCGTGATCCACAGTCGACGGTAGTCCCGCTTGAGCAGCCGGCGGTGGTCGTAGGCATAAACGCCGGCGCGGACGACGGCCTCCTTGACCTTGCGCCACTGGGTTCGACGGGCGCCGTGATTGCCCTTGGCGGCTTTGAACCAGCGGACTTTGGCTTGTCGACGGGCTGCGCCCTTGCGTGCACGTGGCATGGCGAATCACTCCTTCAATGCCGTCGGGGGCCTGGCCATTCGCAACGTTGCGAATGACCGGCAGGGGCCTCTCCTTTGAACTCAACCTGCCGGGAAGGACGACTCCCGGGGGCGGAGGTTGCGGTTGCCGAAGAGGTACCCGCGCGGGGCACTTGGATCCCGGCGGTCATCGGTATGTCAGGGTCAGCTCGCGGCGGGACAGCAGGGAGCCTGTTCCCGTCGGCCGACCGGTTTCGAACGACGCTATCTTACTCCCCAGTTCCCGCAGGTGGAGACTTCGGAGCCGGTGCGGATCAACGCCGTACGCCGCTGAGGCGGCGATGCAGCATCCGCTCAAGCCGCGGAATATCGGCGGGTGTGGCAGTCCGCTGATGCCGCAGTGCCATGATCTTCCAGCCGGGCATGTGACTGTTCAAGTGGCTCGAGAAAGCTCGCTTCCACTTGACCTTGCCTTTGGCGGTGACCTTGGCGCGCTTCAGCAAACCCTTGTGTGGCTTGAGCTTAGGCATATCGGCGATCCATACGGCTCCGGCGCTTGTTCCATTGGCCGGGCAGGGGGGTCAGGGGGTGTCACAGTCGAGCCCGGCATTGTACACATCCATGGCAAGCGTGCCAACCGGCTGATTCGCAGTTTCGTTGCGCCCGGTTTCATGACACGCCCCACGGGGGTGGAGATGCGCCTACTAAATGATATCCTTTATCGAAAATTTGCTTAGCTTGGAGAGTTTGAACGATTTGACCGTTCGGACGCCTCCGATCATCATCTCACCATCTCGCCTGTGTCGGGGTGAGGACGTACTGCCTTCGTTTCTGTTCCCACGAACCCCAAGGAGTTCAAGTCATGAAGAAGCGCACCGCTCTCGTTGCTTCGCTGGCCATGGTCCCCGCCATGCCCCTCACGCTGGAGGCGGGGCAGATCGATCCCGGCACTGTCCGGATTGAACTGGTTTCCGGTGAGGTTCTGATGGGTCAGGTGGCGGATGAACAGGCCGATCCGCTGGTGGTCGAGCACGCGCTGCTCGGACGGGTCGAACTGCCGCAGGAGCAGGTCGAGCAGGTCTGGGCCGCCGCGGAGCAGCCCGTGGAGGCCGCCGATGCTGAGGTTGCGGCTGATGTCGAGCCTGAGCCAGAGCAGGCAGAAGATGGTGCTGCGCAGCAGCAGGTTGATCCCGAGGATGCCGAACCGATCGAGGAAAGTCCGTGGGATGACTGGGACTTTCGAATCAATGCTGGTTTCAGTGGCCGGACGGGACAGTCCGAGTCCATCAATGCGCGCACCGCCGCCTCGGCCGAGTGCGACACGGAAGACACGCGGCTTTTCATCGAAGGGATTTACAGCGCCGAGCGCAGCGACGGCGCCACCTCGCGCAACGAGTTCTACGGTGAGATCGACCACGAATGGAAGTACCGTGGCACGCCGTGGTCGGCCTTCGCCACCGGCGAGTACGACTTCGACCAGTTCGAGCCATGGCGCCACCGGGCCGGTGGTTTCGGTGGCCTGGCTTACAAGGTGTTCGAGGGCGAGCCCATCTCCTGGCGCGTACGTGCTGGTGCCGGTGTTCGCCGCGAGATTGGCGGAGAACAGCGCTGGCTGCCCGAGGGGTTGATCGGTTCGAACCTGACGTGGACGATCGATGACCGCCAGAGCCTGAGTTGGCGCAGCCGCATCTATCCCGACCTCGACCACTTCGGCGATGCGCGGTTCACCAATCGCCTCGAGTGGACATTCTCGCTCAGCAACGACCGCTCACTGGAACTGAACCTCGGCGCCGAGCACGAATACGAGAGCAGGCCGCCCGCCGGCTCGGAGCGCAGCGATTTGCGCTATTATGGCAACATCGGCCTGCGCTTCTGACCGGTCAATCCGGTTCGATCACCCCATGGTTCGCGATGGCTATGGCGGCACTTGACCAGACAGTGCCGTTGCAGACAGCGTGTGCGCTGGCGATCATCCTGATTGCTGCGGGCCTCCGTTCACCCGTGCCCTGGAAACCGCCGCCATGCTCCCTCACTCGCTGCTGCTGAAGCCGCTTGTCGTCGCCCGCAATCGCTTCGGGTCGCAACGGGCAATGATCAACAGTCTGCCCAAAGCCGGCACCCACCTGCTGATCAAGGCTTTGCAAGGGGTGCCCGGCCTCCGGCGGGCGAAGGTGGACCTTCACAACTACCATCTCGACCGCTTCGAGCAACCGCGCGATGCGAGCGAGCCTTCGGCGCCCATAGACGTCGACTGGCCGCGGCCGGTGTCGATCCGCTCGATTGAGGCAGCGCTGGTACGCGTGCGGTGCGGCCGATTCGGAACGGGACATTTCGGCTACAGCGATGCGCTGCGCATGTTGCTGCACCGCCATCGCGTGCGTGTCGTGCTCATGCTGCGCGACCCGAGGGATGTTGTGCTTTCCCACGCCCGCTACATTGCCGAAACAGCGCATCACTACCTGCACGGCACTTACCTCGCTCTGAATGAGGACGAACGGATTCGCGCTTCGATCTGCGG